>CAYNUV010000014.1:0-18412 GCA_964400245.1 uncultured Ignavibacteriaceae bacterium | reverse complement strand
CCTGTACTGAAAATCCATTGTAAATTCTTAAGAACATTAATATTTCTATCGGTATGGCTGAAAATTCTATCAACGAAATCGGATCCGGGAAGATGTAATTTTTCCTTTGGAAATTTTGCTTTATAACTAAGTAATGAATCTGCTTCACTGCCAAGAAATTCCTTAATTTTATTTATCATAACTATTCTCCATATTTTTAAGATTTTTGCACTGCTAAAATAAAGTTAAATATGGATGTATACAATTAAAAAATAAGTGTAAGTGTTTGAGCAAGTTCAAGTTTTTTTAAATTCTTTTTACATGAACTTGCTCTTGAACTTACTACTTACCCTCTCTTTCAATACAATCAAAAATGTCTTTGGAATGAGAAATAGAATTCTCTATAAACCATCTGCCTGTATCCATTCCTCCGCAAACAACACCGGCAACAAAAATACCTTGCCGGTTTGTTTCAAATGTTGAAGGATTAAAATCAGGCTGCATATTTTCTTCACTACCAAGTATTTTAATGCCGTTCTTTTTAAGAAAATTAAAATCTGGCTGATATCCTGTCATCGCAAATACAAAATCATTTTTAATTGTTAATTTTCCAATCGGTGTTTCAAGATCAACTTCATCTTCGCGTATCTCAACAACATTGGAATTAAAAAAAGCTTTTATTGATCCTTCTTTAATCCTGTTTTCAATATCGGGCTTTACCCAGTATTTTATGGAATCCTTAATTTTTAATTCGCGAACAACCATTGTTACTTCAGCACTTCTCCTGTAAATTTCCAAAGCAACATCAACAGCAGAATTACCGGCACCTATTACAACAACTTTTTGATACGCATAAGGATGCGGTTCATCAAAATAATGTTTTACTTTTGGGAGATTTTCACCGGGAACGTTTAACAAAACAGAATTATCATAATAACCCGTAGCAATTATAACATTCCGGCACATATAATTATCTTTACTTGTTCTTACAACAAAACCGGCATCTGCATCAGCAATTTCAAAAACAGTTTCATAAGTGTTTACATTAAGATCCCAGGATGACTTCACACGCCTGTAATATTCAAGAGCTTCCCGCCGTGTTGGTTTATCTCCATGAGAAACAAACGGTACTTCTCCAATCTCAAGTCTTTCAGAAGTTGAGAAGAAGGTCATATTAGTCGGGTAATTAAAAAGTGAATTTACCAGGCAGCCTTTTTCAATAATGATATAGCTTATATTTCTTTTAACAGCTTCAATACCGCAGTTAAGACCAATTGGTCCTCCACCAACAATTATTACTTCAACATGTTTACTCATTGATCTATGAATTACTTATTTGAAATATATTTCTAAATTTAAGGAAAATGGAATAATTAAGAAGGGAATAAGTTTAAAATAAAAAAAGCGGTATAACATCTATACCGCTCCGAAATAAAAAACTCTTAGTCTATAATTTCAATCAAAGCACTTGCAACTGTTTTACTTCTGTCATCAAGAAGGAAAACTCTGTAGAAACCAGGATCCTCAAATTTCAAATCACTTTCATCATTCTTTGCGAAAAAAATGTATTTCATATCCGGATCAACTACGTAATCAAACTTTTTGTAATACTCAAACTTTTTTTCACGGGTATTATATTTATCAAACTGGATTGAAACATCCTCAAGATCGAGAGCATAATCAGATTTTACCATAACAGTTAAATAGCCGGCTGTAAACCTGTCGCTTACATTTATTTCACCATCATCGCTGTCATAACGTTCGCAGAAATATAAAACCGGTTCCGATTGTGCAAAAGAAAAGCCCCGAAAGCCCAATATACAAAGGAAAGAAAAAGTGAATATTATTTTTTTCATATTATAGCTCCTAATTGTTTGTAAATGTTATTTAGTAGATTTGCATTTATTAAACGAAAATTGTACCAGAAGATTTTTTTAAATAACAAAACTATAATGTAAAAGAACTAACAAATAATCAATGCTGTCGTACTTTAAGGACAAAAAGAATTGGAACGATGTCGTATGTATGAGACAAATTTACCTTTAAACAGATATTTGACGTAACAATAATAATTTATAGAAATTTTTAAAGCAAATAAAAAAAATATAAGTTTAACTGAAAAAAACCTGAATAGTTTCTCTGTTGAAAGATATATTTTGATTAATGAATCAACTAAAAATCAGATAATTTGCCCATGGTGTAACCAGCCAACAAATATCATTTGGGTTCATGGACCGGACAGTGTACAATTTGCGGAATAAATATAGAGGAATGCTGCCGTGGTGAGAATTGTAATGCATCACAGGAAAGAGAAAATCATAATAAAGAAAATCCAGGTTAATCATGTATGTTTTGATCTTGATGGAACTCTTGTTGATTCCTTCAGAACAATATTTAATGCAACATTAAAAACTTTAAAGCAATTAAAAATTAATAATCCTGTAGGGGAGAATGATTTCAGAATAAGAATAGGACATCATTTTAAGGATATTTTCAGAGATTTAAAGATTGATGTTCCTGATATTGAAAACTTCATAAATATATATAAGCAATATTATTTTGATTTTATTAATCAGTCTGAGTTATATCCATTTGTTATTGAAACTCTTTCTTCCCTGAAACAAAGTGGTTTATTCGTTTCACTCCTTACAACTAAAACTCAGGAACAGGCAGAAAAAATAACACAGCATTTTAATCTTGCAGGACATTTTGATTTTATAATGGGCAGAAGGGATGGATTTCCTGTTAAGCCAAACCCGGAACCTTTAATAGAAATTTGTAAATCGCTAAAAGTAAAAGTTGAAGAAACATTAATGGTGGGAGATACTGAACTTGATATTGCTTGCGGGAAAAATGCCGGTTCTTTAACCTGTGCAGTTTTATATGGTTACAGGGATAAAGAAAATCTTTTAAAAGAAAGAGCAGATTTTTATTTCAATTCTTTAGTTGATCTTAATACATTTGGTAAACAAAATATATTTAAGAGATGACATCTTTTTAAAAAATGTCATCTCTAATTTTATAAATTACTTGATTACAATCATCTTTCTTGTTTGAACAAACTCTCCGGCTTTCAAAGAATAGAAATAGACTCCTGATCCAATCTGATCTTTAAGGATCTCAGTGGAAAAATCTACTGAGTGTTTACCAACTTCTTTATACCCATTTACAAGCTCTGCAACTTCAACACCGAGCACGTTATAAATTTTTAATGATACATTTCCTGATTTTGGAATAGAATAATTAATAACTGTTTTGGGATTGAATGGATTAGGATAGTTCTGGGATAACTCATATTCAGTAACACCGGAATACTCTACAGAAACTGAATTGTAATATTTATAAGTTCCATCAAAATCAATTTGCTTTAACCTGTAAAAAGATTTCCCGGCAAAAGGAGATTTATCAATAAAAGTGTAATTAGAAATTTCCGTGCTGCTTCCTTTGCCATTTACAAAACCAATTGTTATGTAATGTAGTCCATCTTTATTACCAGATGCTCTTTCTATTTCAAATCCATAATTATTTAACTCAGTTGCTGTGGCCCAATTTAAAATAATCTTCTGTTCTGAAACATTTGCAGTAAATGATGTTAATTCCACAGGTACAATGTTGTAAACAGCAATACCAATATCATCAACATACCAGCCATCTCGTTCAATAAATCCATCTGATTTTAATTCAAACCGTATTTTAACCTGGCTTGTCGTATAACCTTCAAGGCTGATTTCTTCTATCACCCAATTCGGCTGAATGCCATCATAAACCGGTTGATCTTCAGGCTGAAAATTTCCGGAACCTGGTTGAGTATATTCTCCTTCAAGAGGAATCCAGATTGAGCCGTTGTTTGTTGAAATTTTCACCTGGCCATAATCCCAACCGCTTTCTATATCATATTTGGTCCAGAATTTCAATACCGGATTTTGAAAAGACGATAGATCAATAGAGTTCGCAAGTGTCATAGTTACAGTCGCATCGCTGCTGTAATCACCATTCTTGCTGTCGGTATAAGAATTCGGTGTTGAATAATATGATAAGGTTGTCGCCTCCCAATGTGGATTTGCCGGTGTACTGGTTACATTCCACAAATCAAGGATATTATTTGTAGTATCTGTAAAGACAAACTCAAGTAAGCCAATAACTATACTTATCGTATCGTCAGACACCTTAATGCCGTTGGTCCAGATTGTAACAAGGAGTTTAATTCTTTCTTCTACAGAAGCATCAGATGATATTGTAAAAGAGAAAGGATCTGTTGAAACAGATTGCCTTGATTGTAGTGAATCAATTAAAACCGAGTTTGTATTAACTGAAGCATAAGCACTTAATGAGCTTAATTCAACCGAAATATTATACGCGGTGGATAATCCTTTATTTTTAACTTCGGGAATTAATTCAACAACATCTTCCGGTAAAAAATATTGCTGTTGGAAATTTGCATTTACAAGGGAAACATAATCACCTGCTATCCATGCAAAATATAAATTAGGAAGAACATTCTCTTGAGCTAAAGGAAAAATCCTGCTCTGTAAAGGCCAGAATCCATCGGAAGAATTACCAACTTCAGGAGTCATTGCAAAAATTTTACTGCCATTAAGAGGAATGTCTCCATCATAATGATAATCATCGCTGTTGCCTCTTGTAGAATATCCAACCGTTTGCTGATCTGTTCCCTGGGTATAATTATTATAAGAAGTCATATCAGAAGCAAACTCCCTGAATATTAAAGAGTCAGGTGTTTCCATCTCAAGTGCACCGTACGGATAGATAAGATAGTTCCCGTATGTATGATAGTTAAGTGTATTTTTTATTCCTTTACCAGCCAGAAAATTTTTTATGTTATTTGTTTCGGGTTCTGAAAATGGGGCAGTACCTCTGTATGTATCGCTGCTTGGACTTGTGCTTGAACCACCATTTGGTGCATTCCAATAATTCATTGGTCCATAGTTCCGGTTAAGATCAACTCCGTAAATACCACTACCGTTATTTCTTCTGTTCTTTCTCCAGAACCCACCACCATCCGGATTAGTTTGCCGGTTGTATTCGTAACCGTCCGGATTTACACAGGGTATAAAAAATAATTCCCTGTTATTAACCAGATATTGTACAGATGGATCAGTATCATAATTCTCAAGCAGGTAATACATAAAATATATCATCTGCATCAAACTCTCAGGTTCTCTTGCATGATGAATTGCAGTATAGGAAACTCTTGGCTCATTTTCAGTTATATCAGGATTATCAGATATTTTAACCATATATGTAGGACGGTTCTCAATTGTATTTCCAATAGATTGCTTTGCTGTAATAAGATTCGGATAAAGCATCCGCATTGTATCAAGCTCTGCAATCATTTCTGCTAAAGTATAATAACCACCCATTGTACCGTAATCAAAACCTGTAACATTAAAATCCCGTTTGCTTTGCTCAACATAAGCTCTCTTTTCATTCTCCGTAAGTTGGGAACGTTGATTGTAATACTCAAACCAATCATCAATCAGAACATCATACCTAAAACCTGAAGTTTTAAGAATTGAAAATTCAGCATCACTTATAAAAATAATTATTGCGTTATCTTTTGTGTATTCCGTATGATCGAATTCTAACCCTATTTCATAAAGATATTGTATATCTTTTTTTTCCTGGAGAAATATCTTTACTTGTTTATAGTTCTGTGCAAAATTATTTGTAAAGAAAAACAGTGATAACAGAGTAATTAGTATTTTCATTTAAACCAAGGTAGAATATTATTTATGAATATAGTTCTTACAAAGATTGAGAATAACAAACATTAAATTAAAACTTTCAACTTAATTACACAACAATAAATCAGGTAACGTAAAATTAATAGTGTGCTGTTTTGAAACATCTTAAAGTATGTTGGACAAAATTTCATCACACAAAGCATAACCATTTTTTGTCAGATGTATTTGTTCCCGGTTAAATACTATAAGATCATTCTTTTGAAGTTCAATAAAATAATCTGATTTGGCTTTAATCCATTTATCTCCAAAACGCAATCGAAAATCTTCCAAATTAATTCCTTTACTTCTTAATGCAAGCATAACATATTCATCAAACAATTGTTCCGGATTAACAATTTCAGAACCAGCAAGTGCACTATTATTTTTTTCTATTTCACTTATATATCTTTTAAGACTTGAATAATTCCACCATCTTTTTCCGTTAACAAATGAATGTGCAGATGGACCAAGGCTAAGATAATCTCTATACTCCCAATATGCTTTATTGTGATTACATTCAAAACCAGGTTTAGTAAAATTAGAGACTTCATACTGATGGAATCCCGCCAACTCCATAAAATCAATTGTTAGTTGATACAACTCGGCATCATAATCATCATCCTGCAATTTTATTTTTCCGTCAAGCACCATCTTATTAAGGATGGTTCCTCTTTCAAGAATCAAACTGTATGTTGAGATATGTTTTATAGGAAGCGTTAAAGCTGTCTCTAAATTATTTACCCAAAGTTCTTTTGTTTGTCCCGGAAGATTAAAAATTAAATCGATGTTGATGTTTTCAAACCCTGCTTCAGCAGTATTATACACAGTATTAATAGCTGTGTTTTTATCATGTATTCTTGTTAAGAATTTCAATTCATCTTCATGAAAAGATTGAATACCTATACTGATACGATTTATACCGGTTTTATAAAAATCTTTCAGTTTATTTTTATTAACTGTTCCCGGATTTGTTTCTAGTGTAATTTCAGCAGTATCATTTACAGAAAATCTTTTCTTCAGGTGATTTATTATTTCTTCAATATAATTTACTTCCATAAGTGAAGGTGTTCCTCCACCAAAATATATAGAAGTGAAATACAGGTCTTTAGTGTGAAGTTCAGAATAATAATCTATTTCTTTCTTCAGCGAGATTAGAAATAAATCAACGTTATCAGTTGTAATTATTGAGTAGAAATCACAGTATATACATTTGTGATCGCAAAAAGGAATATGAATATACAGAGCTGAATCTTTCATAAAATCGTGCTGCGATTTAATTAATCTGCGTTACGGCATTTTCATAAGATACAAAAGAATAGATTTATTTAAAATAAAAAATCCTTACGAAGAGAACTCCGTAAGGATTTAATTGTTCAAACTAAATTTTACAGATCCGCATCAATCTGGTATAACATATCAATCTTTATTTCTATAGTATAAGGGGGAACAGCACTTCCGGCATCTACAATAACCTGATAATCTCCATAAAAACACTTGCTATTATTTGGATCACTCAAATATGTATTTATTGCATCAATTTGTAATTGAGTTAATTCAATTCTATAGAAATTCGGTGTTAGATAATCTGCTGGTTTAATATCAACAGCAGTATCAACAAAGAAAGGTGTTCCAACCGGAGCGTTGCCCGCAAATAATCTCAATATTCCATCACCCTGCATATTTTCATCTCCACCTGAGACTGAAAGAGTTACCAAATATGCCTCGACAAATACAACACTGTTAAGCTTATTAGCATAATCCTGATAAGTATCAACTGTATCAAGACAAAAAGTTGCAAATCCTGATGGATTAGTGCTACCGGAACTAACTATTGTAAATGAAACGGGTAAACCAAATAGAAAGTTTTCAAAAGCATCACATCCATTCATAATAACCGCAGTTATTAAGCTGAACGCTATTAAGGATGATTTTATAAATTTTTTCATTCTTTTTCTCCTGTTAAAATTCAAATGTTAAGCCGCCGGATACAACCGATTGAGCACCAACACTATAATCAGCATTTATAACTACTACAGCCAGCTTTAACGAACCTCCTAAGGTACCTCTGAAATTGTTATCGCCATCAATACTTACTTTTATTGTCTGTCCTGCCTTTAAAGGATCCAAATTACCGGGATCAGTGAATACATATTCAAGATCGAAAGTACTTGATTCATATTGTAAGCCTCCATAAAGTGTAAACAAACCGAAAGATTTGCTTGCGTGTGCATTGAAGGCTAATGCACTGACTTCCATCACTCCAGTAATTTCCAGGTTGTTGTACAAGAACTGTACCGATATATCAACAGGAACTAAAGGTATATAGCGGCTTATACTATGTTTCAAACCGAAACCAAACATGCTCAAGTCTTCCTCATCGCCTAATGAAATACTTGGCAGATAACGCAACATTACTTCTGTTCCCATAAAGCTTCCTGCTATTTGAGGCAATACAACAGGTAATGAAGATCTATCTATTCCGGGAGGATAAACTATATAGCCATTAGGACCATAATATGAAGAACCTTCATTGCCATAAACTGTTGCAGTTGATTGATTTGCAGTATATCCAGCAGGTAAATTGGGTGTGAATTTTAAATCGTCATCAGGAATAAGAATGTACATCCCCTTGAAACCAATTGAAAATCCGAAAAAATCTGCAACTTTTGCAGAATGATACGAAGCAGAATTAAATGCCATCCCTAACGAAGTTCCAAATGGCCTGGCATATTCAGTTACTTCAGATTCGGTTAAAAAACCAAACCTATCCCCTACCTGGGAGAAAAGTGGAACAGAAAGTAAGATTGAAATAACCAACACCGATAAACATTTTTTCATATGATCCTCCCGATAAATTAAATTTCATTTCGGCTTGGGAAATTTGATAATTAAAAATCAACAAAGCAAATATGAGACACTAATAAAAACGAATTTTTTTCGTTCACCAGTTAATATAATTCAGTGTACCAAAAGAAATCATATTACAATTTACACTATTTTAGTCCTTTAAAAAGAAGAAATTATTTTAATCCCATTAATTCTTTAGCTCCTTTTATGCTTGCTTCTGTTATACTTTCACCACTCATTAATTTAGCTACTTCTTTAACTCTTTCATCTTTATTAAGTTTTTTAATTTGACTAATCACCCGCTTATCGGTTTCTATTTTTTCAACTGCATAATGATGATCAGCTAATCCTGATATTTGCGGCAAATGTGTTATAGCGATTACTTGATGGTGAGATGCAAGTGATTTAAGAGTTTGCCCCACCTTTTGTGCAATATGCCCGCTTACTCCTGTGTCAATCTCATCGAAGATCAGGAGAGGCAATTTGTCTTTTTTAGCAAGTATTGATTTGAGTGTTAACATTATCCTTGATATTTCTCCACCTGAGGCAACTTTAGCAAGAGGCTTAACATCCTCTCCGAGATTTGTAGAAATAAAAAATTGAACATCATCATAACCGGATGAATTAAATTTAAATCGTTTTCCCTTTACTAAAATATAGTCTTCTGATTCTTCTGCTAGTGAATTTAATATTCTTATTTCAAATCTTGAATTTGGAATGCCAACATCTTTTAATAAATCAACAATATCTTTTTCAACTTTCTTTGCTGTTTCTTTTCTTTTCAAAGAAAGTTTCTCTGCTGTTGAGCCGCAGTTTTCTCTTACTGTTTTAATTTTTGTTTCAAGTTCTGTTATCTTTTCAGAATAATTTTCAACAAGATCAAGCTCATCACCAATTCTTTTTCTATGTTCAAGAACAGATTTTATTGAACTACCATATTTTTTCTTCAGAAGATTGATACTTCCAAGTCTTTCTCTTATCTCTTCCAATCTTCCGGGATCAAAATCTATTTTATTATTGTAGCTCCTGATTGTGTTTGCAATTTCATTTATTATTGCAACTACCGATTCATATTCTTTATTTGTTTCATTAAATGATTTATCAATCCGTAAAAGTTCGTTAAGTGCATTCTTCATTTTTACCAAAGAATCATAAACTGATCCTTCAGATTCATAAAGTCCCTGGTAAATTTCTGATGTTAACTTCTGCAGCTTTTCTGAGTTTTCAAGAACTGTTAACTGATCATTCATTCTTTCTTCTTCTTCTTCTTGTGGTGACACACTATCAATCTCTTTTATCTGAAAAGTAAACAAATCTTTTTTTTCTTTTAAAGATGATTCCTTTTCTTTAAGTTCTTTTAATTCACCAATAAGTTTATTCAGTGATTTATACAACCATCTGTAAGTTTTTAAGAAATCCTCGGTATCTCCGCAGTTATCGAGATATTCAATATGAGTTTCTGTTCTTAATAAGGATTGATGTTCATGCTGCCCATGAAGATCAACAAGAAGATCACCTAATTCTTTAATAAAAGATAATTGAACCGGAGTATCATTAACAAAGCATCGGTTTGAACCTTTTAGAGAAATTTCCCTGCGGATAATTAATTCAGGAAGAAAATCTATTTCGTTTTGTTCAAGGAGTGACTGAACTTTTTTATAGTCATTTACATTAAATATTCCTTCAACAAAAGATTTATCTGCACCCTTCCTGATAACTTCAGTTGATGCTCGTTCACCAAGAAGAAGGCTTAAAGCATCAATCAGGATTGTCTTACCGGCACCCGTTTCACCGGTTATAATGTTTAGTCCTGAATTAAAATCAACATTGACTTCTTCGAGTAGTGCATAATCTTTTATATGAAGCGTCTTTAACATACGGGGATAATTTATTTTGGAAAATTTAACCTATTTAAGAGGGAATTCAAAAGAGAAAGTTCAAGAGTAAAAGATCTGTCATTCAGTCAGTCAGTCATACAAGCAAAAATGATTGAATGAATGAATGCTATAGACTGTTTACTTTCAAGTGGTTTTTCGCAAGGTATATTCCGCAAATTGTTTTTGAATCAATTATTTCGCCAATCCTGATTTTCTCTTCAATCTCATCAATTGTAAATTCAAAAACTTCCATTCCAAATTCCCCTTCTTCCCTATTATGATTCCCGGGAATTAAATCTTTTGCAAGGTAAAGATGAAGAACCTCAGAACAGAAACCGGGGGTTGTACAAATAGCACCAAGCTTAATAATATTTTCAGACTTATATCCTGTTTCTTCTTCGAGTTCTCTTGCTGCACAATTTAATGGACCTTCACCTTTATCAAGTTTTCCGGCTGGTAATTCCATTAGAAATTTATTAAACGGATACCGGAACTGAGTAATCAACACAATCTTTCCATCATCTTTTACAGGAACAACAACAGCACCGCCATTGTGAACTGCAATTTCCCTTGAACCTTTGTTTCCGCTTTCATAAATAATTTCATCAACCTGCACATCAAACACTTTACCCTTGTAGAGTATTTCACTCTTTAGAATTTTAAAATTCATTTCTTATCCTTTAAAAAGATGAAGCAAGTATTTTGTTATTCCCTGTAACCCGGCTGATAGTAAGGAATTAATTCACTCCCCAGGAATTTTAATAATGCAGCAATTACACCAAGATCATCCAAGTAGCCGAATAAAGGCATCAGATCCGGTATAGTATCTAATGGGGTAATAAAATAAATAAGTGCACCAACAACAATTGCTTTACGATGCCAGGAGACATATCGGTCTCTCATATAATTAACCAATGCAAGAATATCTTTTGCGAAAGAAATTTTCTTTCCTACAGCTTCCAGTTTTGTCCACAAGTTGCTTTCAACAAACTGAATTTTTTCAGTAGTATCGCTTTCGCTTTTACCGCCGAAATCAAGATCTGATAAATCATCAACCTCGTTAAAATCTATATCACTATCTCTATCTTTCATAAATCCTCCGTTTTAATATGCTCATTATACCAATCAAAAACAGTTTCCCACCAGAGTAATGAGTTTTGTGGTTTTGTTACCCAATGAGATTCATCGGGGAAATAAAGAAATTTACTTTCTACTCCCAATCTTTGCAAAGAAGTAAACAGTTGAAACGCCTGCTCTTCAGGAACACGAAAATCATTTGCACCATGAATTATAAGCATTGGTGTTTTAGTATTGTGAATAAACCTGTGCGGTGACCATTTTTCATATATCTCTCTGTTCTGCCAAGGCGTTCCTCCGAATTCCCATTCAGGAAACCAGAGTTCTTCAGTTGTACCGTATTCACTTTCCAAATTAAAAACTCCTGCATGAGAAACCAAAGCATTAAATCTGTCGGTGTGTCCTGCAATCCAATTAATCATATAGCCACCGTAAGAAGCACCAGCAGCAAAAGTATTTTTAGAATCAATAAAATCGAAATACCTAATTGCGTAATCGTAAGAGTTCATAAGATCAGTATAGACTTTTCCGCCCCAGTCCTGTGAAATTTCATCTGTAAAGACTTGTCCATAACCAGTGCTGCCCCGTGGGTTTGGTGCAACAACAACATAACCTTTGGCAGCAAACAATTGAATGTTCCACCTGTAATGAAAATCATCTGCCCAATGTCCTTGCGGACCGCCGTGAATTAAAAATATCATCGGGTATTTTTTTGCCGGATCGAAAAATGGAGGCTTTATTAAAATGGATTCTATTTTAACACCTTCAGCTCCTTCTGTCCAGAAAGACTCCACAGGATTAAATTCAAGTTGTGAAATAAGTTCTTTGTTAAGATTAGTAATTTGCCTTAAAGTATTTTTTCCATCTGTGCTGATTGAAAAAATTTCATCAGGCAAATCAGATCTTTGCTTGAGAAAGAAAAGTGTTTTCCCATCTTTAGAAAGTTTAATATGAGTATTCACATTATCTTTATAAAAGAGCTCAACTTCATCATCAATATTAATCTTATAGATGGAATTATTTATCTCATTCTCCGCCGTCAAATAAATTGTCCTTGAATCATTCGACCAGATGAATTCTCCAACTGATAATGAAAAATAATCTGTTAAATTCTGAAATGTTTCTTCATCACGATTATATAAGATCAACTCTAATTCGTCTGCCTCAAACCCTCCTCTCATCATTGATGTGAACGCTATATACTTTCCATCCGGAGAATAAACCGGCTGGTTATCATTTCCATTATTGTCATACAGCTGCACAGAAGGAATTTTATTTCCTTTTTGAATTTCATCTAGGTAATTAATAGTAAAGATATCATTATCGGTACTTGTAGAAATGAATTGATCAATATTCATTGTAAAAGCAATTTGTTTTTCGTCCGGAGAAAAATTGTAATCATTTGAACTACCCAAAGCAATCGGCGGAACATCATATTTATTGTTATAGGTAACGCTAACAGAAGATTTATTTTTAACATCAAATAAAAATATCCTGTTAATCTTACCACCTCTCCATTCATCCCAATGCCTGTACATTAATTCAGTAAAGATGCTTGCTTTAACTTTGCTTGTGGCCTTCTCTTCATCTTTTTGTTTGTTGCAATCCTGGGTTTCGCAATCAGGATAAACAGAGGAAGTAAAAAGTATTTTATTTCCCGTTGGAGACCAATCGTAGTCTGTAACTTTTGTATAAACATCTGTAAGCTTTTCTTCACCTGAACCATCATAATTGCAAGTCCATATTTGTCCGTCAAGAATATAACTTATCTTCTTTGAGTTTGGAACAAATAAAGGAACTGATTCATTCTTTTCAGAATTTTTCAATGCTTTAAAATTATTTCCGTCAGGATCAATTAAGTAGATATCTGAGTTTCCCTTATTCTCTTCAATGCTGTAAGAAGTTGCAGTAAACACAATCAACTTCCCATCTTCAGCAACATCATAGCTGTTTATTCTTTTCATCGCCCAAAGATCTTCTGCAGTAAGTGCTCTTTTATCCTGGGCTGTTAGAAAAATTGGAGCGATAAAAAAAATAAGAATAAGCTTTTTCATTAAAATCCTCTTTTATCTCTTTTTAATATTGATTCAAAAATAGCAGAAGGTGCATAGAAAGGCAATGCAGGTTGAGAAAGCACAAAAATTTGTTTTCCAAATTTGGTTAAGTTTATGTAGATTTATGCTATAGGCTGGCAAGCCTCCGGCTCAAAAAGAAAAAAGGAATTTTCCCAATGGAGAAAAAAGAAAAATCTTACATTACTCCTGAAGAATATTTAGAAATCGAAAGAGAAGCAGAATTTAAAAGTGAATATTATAAAGGCGAAACATTTGCACTTGCAGGTGCAGGTTTTCATCATAATATTATT
This sequence comes from uncultured Ignavibacteriaceae bacterium, assembly GCA_964400245.1. Taxonomy (GTDB): domain Bacteria; phylum Bacteroidota; class Ignavibacteria; order Ignavibacteriales; family Ignavibacteriaceae; genus RBG-16-34-14. Next base: position 4,523 of record CAYNUV010000014.1, on the reverse strand, counting down.
TCGCTAAATATTGCCTCATTATTGTTGAATAAATTAAAAGATGAAGATTGTTTTGTTTTTAGTAACGATATGAGACTTTACATAAAAGAACATTCACTTTATACATACCCGGATATAATGATTGTTTGCGGTGAAATTAAATTTCTTGATGAGCAAAAAGATAATGTTTTAAATCCGATTTTGATTATTGAAGTTCTTTCTAAAAGCACTGAATCATATGATAGGGGAAAGAAGTTTGAATTTTATCGTTCTTTAAGTTCACTAAAAGAATATGTTATGGTATCTTCAGACCATTATCTTGTTGAGGCATATTCAAAAAATGAAAATAATTTGTGGGAATTGAATGATAAAAATAATCCTGAATCTTCAATCAAACTCTCATCCATTTCTCTTCAAATCCCTTTGAAAGAAATTTATTCAAAAGTTGAATTTGAAAGTTGAAGCTAACAATAAAATTTTCCTTCCGGGAACCGATAAACAAATATCTGCTTTTCTAAATTCCGTAAATACAGAAAATAAATCTGTACTGGTTATTGGTGCAGGAAGTGAAGAAACAGCAAAAATATTTCACCAGAAAAATGCTGGTGAGGTTTATCTTATTATTGATGATGAAGATTCGTTGATCCAATCAAGATTTGCATTATCAAAGATTAAAGAAATAAATATTCGCCTGATGGACTACGATAATACTGATTTCAAATCAGAGAAGTTCGATATAGTTTATTCCCAGGGTTCAACCGGAACAAAAAAAAGAAATAAGATCATTAAAGAGATAATCCGGATTCTTAAACCGGGTGGATATTTTTGTGTTGGTGAATTTGTCGGTTTGACAAAAGCACCGCCACAGTTTGTAAAAGATATCTGGGAAAAAAATAACCTTGCCCCTTTATATCATGAAGAATTAAAGAATTATTATTTATCAAAGAATTTTGAATTGCTTCTTGAACAGGATTTATCAGAAACCTTAAAAGAATTTTATTCAATGAGTAAAAACCTTCTTGAAGAATCATCAAAAGATTTTTCCAAAGATGAAGCAAAAAGTGTTAAGAAAATATTTAAATCTTATGGCCATGAAGCGAATGCATATTTAAAACTTGGGGGAGATAAGTATATTGGTTTCGGGATATTAGTGTTAAGAAAGAATACTAATTAATGTCATTCCAACGAAAGTGGGAATCCATTTCCATTTATTGTTAGATTCCCGTTTTCACGGGAATGACAAATGAGATAATATGAAGAAAGGTGACTATTTAGAACTCAATATCGAAAGCTATGCTTTTGAAGGGAAAGGAATTTCCCGGATAAAGAAAGATGATGGTGATGAAAAGAACTATGTTGTTTTTGTTCAGGGATCTTACCCTGGTGATAAGGTTAATGCAAAAATAACGAAGATAAAAAAATCTTTTGCTGAAGCTAAAGCAGCAGAAATTTTAATCCCATCCCGTGAAAGAGTTGAAACAAGGTGTAAATACTTTGGAATCTGCGGCGGATGTAAGCAGCAGGACTTATCTTACAAAGCGCAGATAAAATATAAGCAGCAGCAGGTTGATGAAATATTTAAAAAGCTTGGCGGCTTCACTGATTTTGAAATCCTTCCGATAATTCCCTCGGAAAATATTTTCTTTTACAGAAACAAGATGGAATTCTCTTTCAGCGATAAGAGATGGCTTTTGGAAAATGAGATTAATTCTGAATCAAAACATGATAATAGTTTTGCATTGGGTCTTCATATTCCAAATATTTATGACAAAGTGCTCGATATAGATATATGTTATCTCCAATCAGAATTAAGCTATAAAATATTAAACTTTACCAGAGAGTTTTTTAAAAGTAAAAATATTCTACCTTACTCCACAAGAACTCATTCAGGTTTTCTGCGTAACCTTGTAATAAGGCAGGCTTACCATACAAAAGATTTAATGGTAAATCTTGTTACTGCTGATGAAGATAATGATTTAATGAAAGTTTATGCTAATGAACTTCTGAAAAACTTTCCTGAAATAACAACAATTGTTAATAATATAAATCAGAAGAAAGCTTCGGTTGCAATAGGAGATTACGAGAAGATTTATTTTGGCGAAGGTTTTATCACCGATATGATTGGAGAGTATACTTTCCGGATAAGCGCCAATTCTTTTTTCCAGACTAACACTTTGCAGGCAGAAAAACTTTATCATACAACTTTGGATTTTGCAGAGTTGAAAGGTGATGAAATAGTTTATGATCTTTATTCAGGCGCAGGGACAATTGCAATTTATATTTCCAAATATGTAAAAGAAGTTTATGCTTTTGAGTCTGTTGAATCCGCAATTGAAGATGCAAAAGTAAATGCTGAATTAAATGAGATAAAAAATGTAAACTTCTTTAATGCTGATCTTTACAAATCTTTTCTTCCTTTAATTGAAGAGAAGAAAATTCCTAAGCCATCAATTGTAATTCTCGATCCGCCAAGAAGCGGGTTACATAAAAACACTGTTGAAGATGTTATTAAAATTAATCCTGAAAAAATTGTTTATGTAAGTTGTAATCCAACAACACAGGCAAGAGATATTAAATTGTTTCCTGAAGCAGGTTACAAATTGATTAAGATGAGACCAGTTGATATGTTCCCGCATACTTTTCATATTGAAAATGTGGCGTTGCTAGTTCGAGAAAATAAGAGTTCTATTTAATGAATGAAAAGAAAAAACATGCTGTTGATAACTTATCAGTGATAGAGGTGAGCTGATGAAAAAATCAAAAAGAAAAACTAAAGCAGATGGACTAAGAGAAGATTACCTTAGAATTATTGAGACTGATATTGAAATAAAAAAACAAGGTGGATATAAAAAAATAGACTTTACTGAAAAAGATATTTCCTATCAAGAATTAAAAACAATGTATGAAAAAAGAGTCAATAAATGTAGAGCATTAGAAGCAGAGCTTCAAAAAATAAAGGATAGAGCACAGCATACAAAGTTAAAAGAAGGTTCACTTAAACTTGAATTATACAAAAAGATTATAAGGAAAATAGTACTTGAAGGGAATGAGAAAAATGAAGAGGATATATTCTATGAAGTTGGTTCTGAAGAAAAAAGTTATAATGAAAAAAAATTCAGTAAAAGATTTAAAACTTGGAGAATGAGAAATCCAGAACTCTACAATAAAATATTTTATGATATTTGTTATGATGAGTTTGTAAATGGAAACTTCAAATCATCTGAACTACCTTTTATCAATATAACTACTACTGAGAAGTAGCTTATCTAAGTTTATAAATATTTTAGCTTTTGTTTAGTTCTTTTTTAACAAAATAAAAGATTAAACAAATATGAAAAATTCACCACTTCAAAAACTCAATTCTAACTTTGAGCAACTCTTACGTTTCTGTTATAATTTGATAAAATTCATTTTCTTGCTAAAGATATTCTATTACACTATTAAAAGTAATTTTCTTATTTAAGATTTTTCTGCCCATTCCTGAATCATTTTTGGTACCGGATGAATCGTAACCATTTTAGCCGGATGATCAGATCGTGTCTTAAACTCATGCTAGGTATTGGCAGGAATGATTACAATGTTTCCGCTTTCTATCATCCTTGTTTCACCATCAACAATTGCTTCAATACTTCCATCCAGGATTATAAAGGTTTCTTCGTATGGATGGCGGTGTTTGTCCGCTCCTTTTCCTGTTGGGCTATCAACTACAAAGAAAGAAAAATTGGCTCCATACTGAAATCCCTGGAATCTTGCAGCAATACTTCCCGGAGAGTTAAGACGGGCTATATTAATGATCTCCATTAATTCTCCTGTAATTTTTTACAATTACTTATTCGAGATAATCAGAACAAACTCCCCTTTTAAATTTTTCTGTTCAGCGATATTTAAAATTTCTTCTGAAGTTCCTCTGTAAAATTTTTCTGATTTCATTGTTAAATCAAAAGCTAAAACTGTTTTAATATTTTTTCCTAAAATTTTTACAACATCTGCGAGCAAACTTTTTAACCTGTAAGGAGTATCAAGCAAGACTATAACTTCTTTTATTCCTTTTAATTTCAAAAGTTCATTTCTTCTTTCATCTTTTTTGGGAGAAAGCCAGCCATAGTAGTAGAATTTTTCAAAATCAAATCCTGAACAGATTAAAGCTGGCAGTAATGAATTGGCGCCTGGTATTGGGATAACATCAATCTTTTGTGAAATGCAAAGTTCAACAAGTAAATGTCCGGGATCAGAAAAAAGCGGTGTGCCTGCATCTGAAATTAAAGCTGCAGATTTTCCATCTGAAATTTTCAGGAGGATTTCATTTGCTTCTTCACTTTCATTATGCTCATTAAGTTCAAATAATTCTTTTTCAATTTGATAATGCGAAAGTAATCTGCGTGCTTCTTTAAATTCTTCACAAATTATAAAATCAACTTCTTTAAGAATTCTAAGCGCACGTAAAGTTATATCATCATAATTGCCTATTGGTGTTGAGACTATATATAACTTCCCGTTCATAATACTTTACATTCCTCCATTCAATTCAATTCCAATCATTGCAT
>CAYNUV010000013.1:0-18568 GCA_964400245.1 uncultured Ignavibacteriaceae bacterium | reverse complement strand
TGTTTCCATACCTTTTCATTTTATACTCCTGATAATTCTCTAAAAAAAAATTAATCCGTTTCTGTTTGAAGTATTTTTTCTTCATTTATTATCACATCTTCCAAAGAAAGATCTTTCACATTCTCCATAACATTCTGATTTGCAACATTTTTAAATGTGCAGTTTTTAATATTTAAATTCTGAACGGGAGAATAATCATATGCTTTTATCCAGATTGCATAAAGACTTTTTTCTGAGGTTACATTTTCAATATTAATATTTCGGACAACAGGTGTAAATTTTCCTGCATCACCTTCCTCATAAAAGAAATCTATTTTAATTACAGCCTCACTTACTTCTCCAACTTTAACATTTTTCATAAAAATATTTTCAATTGTTCCACCTCTTATTGAGTTGGTTTTAATCCTTAAAGCTCTTTCAAGATTAGGGCTACTCATCTCACAGTTTTCAGCAAACACATTCCTCACTCCACCGGAAATCTCACTCCCAATTACAACACCGCCATGTCCCTCTTTCATAATACAATCCTGGATAACGAGATTTTCACTGGGAATATTAACTCTTCTTCCATCATTATTTCTTCCTGATTTTATGGCAATACAATCATCACCGGTATTAAAGAAACATCCTTTTATAAGAACATCCTTACAACTTTCAGGATTACAACCATCATTGTTTGGACCTAATCCTTCAACATGTACATTCAATATAGAAATATTCTGACTGAGAACAGGATTAATAAACCACATCGGCGAATCTTTCAAGGTAATATCTTCAATCAAAACATTTTTGCACTTATATGGTTGAATGAAGCTTGGTCTTAAGAAATAACCTTCACCAAAAATTCTTTCTCCTGGAGGAATATTATCTTCAGCCATTTTAAAAAGTTTATCTCTGCCTTCTTTTTGTCTCGGCATTCCTTTTTCCCAGCCGTAGTTTTCGTTTCCTTTCCAGCTCCACCAACCTACCTTGCCGTCAGGCAGGTTTTCATTATTCCCCTGCCCGTCAAAAATTCCTTTACCTGTAATTGCAATGTTTTCTTGTTCGTAAGCATAAATCAATGGTGAGTAATTCATGCATTCAACACCTTCCCATCTTGTGAAAACAACAGGCAAATATTTACTCTTATCTTTTGAAAATTTTATAACCGCATTTTCAGTAATATTAAGGTTTACATTACTCTTAAGATGAATAGGTCCTGTTAAGAAAGTACCTTCAGGAACAATTACTTTGCCCCCTCCATTTTTTGAACAATCTTCAATTGCATTTTTAAAAGCTTCAGTACAATCGCTAACTCCATCAGCTTTTGCACCATAATCGATGATGTTAAAATTTTTATTTTGAAAAGTTGGCGGATTAATGCTAGAAAGTATTTCATCAAGTTGTTCCCATCCGAAGTCATTTATTTCAGTCTGTGCACAAACAAATTGAAGCAAGAAAAAGGAAAATAAGAAAACGGAGTTTGTAAAGATCTTTTTCATAGTAAAAAGAATTTATATATGATTATTGTTTTTATTTCAAAAGGATCATTTTCTCCGACAGAATATTTTCTCCCTGTCTTAAGATATAAATATATGTCCCGCTGGAAAATTCAGAAGCATTAAAATTAATAGTGTAGCTGCCGGGTTCTTTTAATTCATTATTAATTAAAGAAGCAACTAACTCTCCTATTACATTATAAATCTGAAAACTAACATGTGCTTTTTGTGTAAGTGAGAAATTTATTTTAGTACCCGGATTAAATGGGTTAGGATAATTTTGAAGAAGTTTAAACTCATTCGGTATATTATAATTTACCTGGACCTCATCCGAGTAATTGAATGTACCTGAAAAATCAATTTGTTTAAGACGATAAATATTTATTCCTTGTTCAACATTCTGATGTATAAACTGGTACCCATTTGTTTCTGTTGTTGTACCTGAACCGTTAACAAATCCAATCGTTATAAAACTTGCACCTTCAAATTTTTTCTGAACTTCAAATCCATAGTTGTTTAGCTCACTTGCGGTAATCCATTTAATAATAATTGATTTGCCGGATATTGATGCAGAGATAGTTGTAAGTTCAACAGGAACTACCTCGCCAAATTCAAATGCACCAAGATCAGGTGCAGTCCCGATAAAAGGTAAACCAATATCTGTTCCTCCATTAATCAAATCACTACCATCTGTAAGGTGTAAAAAATCAACAATTGGAAGACTTCCATCAGAATTGCGAGGTCCCCGAACCCCTGATGTATCAATCGAAACAAAATCATCATTTGTAACTACAAAAGGATTGTGCCAGCTATTTGTTTGCTGGACTACAAAACCAGCAATTGATCCAACACTTCCTAACGCAGCACAATTGATAATTGAGGCTGTTTCACCAGGATTTATAATAGAGGGGATGGAATAATTAGTACCATTCCTGTAAGCAGTACAATTATAAAGCGTCATCGAACCTCTGTTATTGTTTTGATCAAATCCTTTCACGCGGTTATCGAAAGCAATACTTTTTATTAAAGTAAAATTGTTAGCTAAATTTGCACTGTTTCCATTATCACCGCCCCCCATTTTATAACCGTTTCCATTACCTGTGCTTGGGTTTCCATCTTTTAAATATCCGTTGTTAAAACACCAGCTTTTCTCAACAATTGTATAAACATTATCTGCACCACGAAGATAGCCATCCCAGCCATCATCAGAATTTTGCCAGGCTCTGCAGCCATAAAAATAATTATCTGTTCCCACATCAAGCTTTGCTGCGAAACCATCAGCATTGCCTTGCCCCGGATCAGCATTAAAATATGAATCACAATTAATAATTTTATTGTTTGATGCACCGTTTCCAAGCTGTAAACCGGTATCCCTGTTTTCATAAAATGAACAAAACTCTATGATATTATTTGAACCACTCATATTCATCCCGTTGTCACCCGCTCCCTTGATGTCTAATCCTTTTATATACCAATAACTTCCGCTAAGTCTAATCCCCCTGTTACTACTGCTAACGGGCATGGAAGAAAAGTCAAGCAAAGGTCTCTCATCCTGGTATGCAAACAAATAGTACATATTGTTTTCAGCTCCGCTTTTAGAAATGCTTATTGTAGTTGTTAGTATATAAATCCCACCGCGTACATATATTGTATCTCCCGCCTGAACCAGGGTTACAGCAGCAGTTATATTTTTTAATGGCAGTTCTAAAGTTCCCGGATTACTATCATCACCATCAGTAGCTACATAGATTTGTGCGGAAATATCATTAGCAAAAAATGATACAAATAAAATCAAAGTAGATAATAATCTCATCTAACATTTCCTTTTTATAATTGTATTGATATTAATTGATAAGCAATGCAAGCAGAAAATTTGATTGATTAAATTTTATCAAACTCAAAATATTTTTCGGCATTATAGTAACAAACACCTTCAATTAAGGGGACCAATAACTCATCAGAATCAGGAATGAGACCCTTCTCTACATCTTCACCAATGAGATTACAAAGAACTCTACGGAAATATTCATGACGGGAAAAAGAAAGGAAACTTCTTGAATCTGTAGTCATACCAATAAATTTGCTTAATAGTCCCATGTTCGAAAGAGTATTTAATTGTTTTTCCATTCCATCTTTCTGATCAAGGAACCACCAGGCACTACCAAATTGAATTTTGCCAGGTACAATACCATCCTGGAAACTTCCGATAATTGTTGCAATCATTTCATTATCTTTTGGATTGAGATTATAGATGATGGTTTTTGTAAGTTTGTTTTCTTTATCAAGTTTAGCTAAAAATTTTACCAGAGAAGATGCGATATTAAAATCACCAATTGAATCATATCCAGTATCAGGACCAAGTTTGTTAAACATTCTTGTGTTATTATTTCTTAATGCTCCAATATGAAGCTGCTGAACCCAATTCTTTTCATAATCCATCATTCCAAATTCATACATCATTGCAGATTTGAACTTGAGAATTTCTTCACTATTTAATTGTTTTGATGAGAGAATTTTTTGGAAAATATTTTCAACCTCCTGTTGAGTGTAATCTTCAGCATAAGGAACTTCTATTCCATGATCTGAAATTCTGCATCCATTCTGATGAAAGAAATCATGTCGCAATTCTATTGCTTCAATATATTTTTTAAATGAGTTGATTTGAATGTTTGTTAATTCCTGAAGTTTGTTAAACCATAAAGAAAATAAATTCAAATTTTCAACAGCCATACCTTTATCCGGTCGGAAAGCAGGAAACACTTTTATATCAAACTTATCTTTCCTGATTTTTTTATGGTACTCAAGTGAATCAATTGGATCATCTGTTGTACATAAAACTTTAACCTTGAAATTTTTGAGTAAACCTTTTATTGCAAAATCATCTTTTTGAAGAAGTTTATTACATTGTCTCCAGATTCCTTTTGCCGTTTCCCCGTCCAACAATTTGTTTGAAATTCCAAATGGATTTTTCAATTCCATATGTGTCCAGTGATAAAGCGGATTCCTCAAAGTATAAGAAACTGTTTTAGCCCAGGTAAAAAATTTTCCCCAATCTGATGCTTCACCTGTACAAAATTTCTCATCGACACCATTTGTTCTCATTGCACGCCATTTATAATGATCTCCGTAAAGCCATATTTGTGTAAGATTTTCAAACTTTCTGTTCTCAGCAATATCCTTTACAGGCAAATGGTTATGATAATCTATAATAGGGAGATCTTCAGCATACTTATGATATAATCTCTCAGCAGTTTTATTTAATAACAAAAAGTTCCTGGAAATAAATTTTGTCCGCAATACTTTTACTTTTATCTTTTTAGAATTTTTTTTCATAACAAGTAATCTTCAACTTAGGTTAATATGATGCAGGTTGTTAATCAAACTTCGCTGGTTCAAGTTTCGGTACTAATAAATGAATTATTAACAACGCAACAAGATATGCAAAACCCGCTATAATGAACATTACAACATACCCCCCGGTATTCTGTCTAAGCCAACCTGCACCCAAATTCATAAAGAAACCTCCTATTGCCCCGGCAAAGCCGCCAATTCCAACAACAGAACCAACAGCTTTCCTTGGAAACATATCAGAAGTAATCGTAAAGATGTTAGCAGAAAACCCTTGATGGGCAGCTGCAGCAATTCCAATAAGCCATACTGCAACCCATTGATCTTCAACCTGTGGTGCCATTGCAACCGGAAGGATACAAATTGCACAAATAAGCATTGCCGTCTTTCTAGCAGCATTAACCGTCCATCCACGTTTCAGTAATGATGAACTTAGCCATCCCCCTCCTATTGATCCCACATCAGCAAGCAGATATACTGTAATCATGGGTAATCCAATAGTTCTAAGATCCACACCAAAGCGATCATTCATGAATAATGGAAACCAAAAAAGATAAAACCACCAGATCGAATCGGTGAGAAATTTTCCAATAGCAAAAGCCCATGTTTGTTTAAATGGAAATAATCGTAACCACGGAATTTTTACTGCAGTATCTGGTGGGTCACTCTCAATATAAGCTAATTCAGTTTTCGTTAATCTTGGATGTTCTGTTGGACGATGATATAGTGGCCACCAAAACACAACCCAAACTAATCCAGCTAAACCTGTAATAATAAATGCAAGCTGCCACCCCCAATTCAGCGCAATCCATGGTACTAATAATGGTGCAAGAACAGCTCCAACATTAGAACCGGCATTGAAAATTCCGGTTGCTAAGGCTCGTTCTTTCCTTGGAAACCATTCTGCTACTGTCTTAATTGCCGCAGGAAAATTGCCCGATTCTCCAATACCCAATCCAAAACGTGCTATACCAAATCCAAAGGCAGTTCGGGCGAAGGCGTGGGCAGCTGCAGCCAGAGACCAAACTGTTAAGTAAACAGTGTATCCAATGCGAGTACCAACCCGGTCAATAAACCAGCCGGCAAAAAGAAACCCAATTGCATAAGCCAGAGTGAAACCGGCACTAATGTAACCGTATTCCTGATCAGTCCATCCTATTTCGGTTCTAAGTGTGGGTGCAAGAACTCCAAGTACTGCCCTATCAACATAGTTAACCGTTGTAGCAAAGAAGAGCAATGCACAAATTGTCCAACGGTAATTTCCTATTTTTATTTTTTCTTCATGCCCGCTAGTGGTTTCAAGCATAGAATTTTCCTTAAATTAATTCTTGATGAGATTTGTTCCGGATTGTAAAGTTTGTATTAATATATTAAATGTTTATTCAAACTCTATTTGAATTGGATTATTTAATCGTTCTGATTGATCTTTTAAATATTTTATAAATTCATCTTTACTTTTAATTCCATTTAGTTCTTGTTCCCATGCTGCTGCAAAATAATAAGTAAGTAATTTATTCTCAGGTTTAAGTACAATAAAATAATTTAATTCGTCCTCAGAGATTTTAATAAGATCGGAATTATTAAAAAAAACTGCTATTCCAAGATTGTCGTTTTCCAGTGTTTGTTTTCCCCAAAGTGCAATGTAATTCCAACCATTTTTCTGATCAGAAACAAAAAACTCAGTGTTATCATGTTTTGCTAATCCTGTACACAAATTTTCAATATCATTATTTAAAGAAACATCTACTTTTGTTAACCGGCTATTAGCAAAGATTGTATAGCTTGTTGTTATATCGAATTTCTTATACAAATCCCAACCATAGTGTATAGTTTTAACCCTTGAAACAAGATTATTATTATAAATCTCACAATAGATACTATCTGTTTCAGACACCGTTGTTACTTTGTTATTGTAATAAGATCCTATTGAACCAATACCAAGAGAATTACCCACCTTAAATATGTCTCTTCCCCACTCAAGCATTTTTTGGTAAGATTCATTTCCATCAGAGATGAGATCATTTTTTCCGGTAATATCCAGGAATAATCCATTTATTTTTTTTCCAAAAATATCTGTCCTGTTTCTTTCATCAAGGTATAATCTGTATCCAACTTTTTCAGATTCCCATCCTGGACCTTCAAACTGGTACAAAGCATCATGAGGATAATGATCTGCAGGAATTCTCGCTGATTTAACTTTTATAAATTCTCCAACGGAATATATTTTATCTTTGAATTCATAATTAACTTTTTCACCTAAATAAGAATTAGTCCGATCATTAGGTTCAATTATAATATCAGAAGTATTGATAAATGTAAGGTCTTTTACTTCATAAGGTTCGAATTTTAAAAGAATAATTAAAATCTTTTCACCAGTTATCGGATCATTAACTATTTCAAATTCTATATTTTTTTCATTTTCTTTTAAATAAAAAGAATGAGAATCAAAATAAGGATAGGTTTCAACAATTGAAGTTAATTCAATCTTTACAACTTCGTTTTCTCTAAGTAATTCTGCTTTATTTTTCAGACGGATTGAGAAAGATTTTGGGTTATCAGCAAAAACAAGAATACTTGTACTTTGAAGCATTAAAATGAAGTATATAAAGTTCAAAAAAACTTTTTTAGGAAAGAATGGTTTGAGCACTGCTTCGCCTCGTAAGTCACAATTTTTATTTGTTACTTTATCGTTTAAGTAAACGATACAATCTGTTCAGAAAATTGTGTAAAATTAATATGAATGTCAAGAAAAAATATAAGTAGATATGAATTGAACAAAAAAATTGAAATGATAGAATTCCAGCAAACTGTTAAAAAATACTTCTAAAATGGCTGAAAAAATATGAGAATCTTAGCTAATTATAAATAAAAAATCAAATTCCGAGACGCTCTTGCCAATATTTTGTCAAGAAAATATTATTTGGATCCATCTTACTTCTGAAAGATAAAAATTCATTCATCTGTGGATATTGCTTCTTTAAATAATCGGGATTATCAGGCATAAACTTCCCCCAATGGAATCTACAACTAATGTCTTTATCACTCATCAGCAAATTCCAAAACTGCGGGTAATATACTTTTGCAGGATTACCCTGATTATATTTAAACCAAAAAATGTCAACTCGAAGAACATCCTGATTATAAGACGGGCTTAGCCAGAAATCGCTTTGTTTAGCTGCATATATCTCTGTCGAAAAAGAACCTGTTGCCGGGTAACCAGTTTTTTTATAATAGTCTCTCATCTTCTGCATTACTAAAGCAGTTTTATCTATTGGGATCCATATCTCTGTAAACTCAACAGGAACTAACCTGTCATTAACACGGTTATCCATAGGCAAACCTTTGTACCAAATATCCTGGAATTGCTGTGCACCGGTAGGAGTTTTATCCGGATCCAGAGGAACAAATTGTTTAAGTAATGGAGGAAGAATATGTTTTGGATAAAGCCAGCCGATTAGTTTCAATATCCATTTAGCATAAAAAGGCATTGACATATTTTCTATAGCTTTCCAATTGCCGACTACCGAATAATACAAACCACCAGCTGCTTCCTCTGGGAATTCTGTTCCCCACATAAGAGGAAATTCCAGATATGGCTGTGCTTTAAAATCATTTGAAGGAGGAATTTGATGCGCTTTCCAAACCACCATTCGTTCCAAACCATTTTGCGGCCACCACATTAATCTTGTATACTCTGTTTTAATTAAAAAATCTTTCAGACTTAGCTTATTGTTTGTTCCATTACCAAATAAATCTATTTCGCAATCATCAACTGTAGTAGTGGATTCACTTCCTTTAATATTAAATTTATTAACTAAACTAAAAGTTGCTTCAGTAATTATTCCTAAGAGACCTAAAGAAACGCCTGCGGCAAAGAAAAGATCATCACCGCTTTCTCTTGTTAAAACATGAATTTCACCATTGCCATCAATAAGCCTTAGCTTAATAAGCTGATCATCGAAAGCATGAATTACTGAGCCACCTGCAGAACCTGTTGAGAGAAATCCTCCTACAGTTTGGTGAATTATCCCACCCATATCCGGAACAGCTAAACCAGTCTGATCAAGTTGATAGAAAAGGCTGTTAATTAAATTTGAAGTTCCTGAAGGATCATACGGATCTCTGCCCAAATGACATCCTGCCTGAACTGTTACCTTCATATTTTGTTTATCTATTTTTACATCTGCCATCTTATCAAGCATAAGATTAATTCCTTCATCGCCCTTTGCATAAATAGCTGCTTTAACAGAATGAGCTGAACCTCTTACGCGGATTTTTTTACCTCCATTTTTGGCATAAAGGATTAAGCCTCTTATTTCATCTTCATTAGATGGATGATAAAAACCTTCTTGATCTTGCTGAATTATGTTTTCCATTTTTAACTCCCAAAATAGTTTAAATAGGAACTAATTATATTCTTTTGTGTTTGAATAATAATTTCTCACTTTATTTAGTTCATCCATATCCCATCGTAGATTTAATTGTTCAAATATTTTTTGTGCCTCTGAAAGATAATTCTCTGCATTTCTATTTTTAATTTTATTTTTAGTCAGCAAAATAAATTTTCCCATTCCCAGGTATGATCTACCTAACTCAGGGAGTGCTTCTAGATGTTTTGCGTAATCAATACTTTTTTGAAAATATTTAATTGTCTTTTTATGATTATTCTTTAACCAGTGATAAGTGCCAATATACCTGTCAACCTCAGGTTTTATTTCAGCAACTTTATTGGAAATTTTTATTGCAATTTTTTGACTTTTTTTAATTTCCCTTTCAAGATTTATAATTTCTTTATTCGATAAAGAATTATGTTCTATACCTTTTTCATATAAACGAGTGTAATAAAATAATTTATAAGCTGCAAAATAAGATAGAAGCATTGGAGTTAGAGAATCAGATTCATTTAGTACCCTCTCAGCTTTATCAAGAGATTCTTTAGCAAATGCAAATTCATTCAGCAAAATAAAAGCTTTAGCTCTTTTCCCGGATAAACCCAAAATCCATGAACTTAATCCTAATTTTTCTGCAAGATCACATGATTCGGTAAACAGTCTTACTGCCTTATTCAAATCTCTCCTGTTTAACTCCAGGTCAGCTTTGAATGAAAGCATGTAAAGTTTTCCATAGTCAAAATCATACGCGTCACTAATCTCATCACCTTTGTTTATGAGATTTTCTGCATAGGTATAATCACCGCGGCAAATAACAATATATAAAGCCCAGCTTATCTGGTATATTCCATAAATCAGTTCACCAGATTTGAGTTTAACCTCGAATAATTTTTCATTTATTTTTGAAAAATTTTTCCAATTGCCCGTAAGACAATCATAAACTGTCTGGTCATAGCCGTTGTTATAAATTTCTTCAGCACCATTCAGTTTAGCAAAATAATCTGCTTTTTGCAAAAACCTTTTACTTAATGCAAAAGAAATTCCGCTGTAACTGAACAATGAGCCTGCTAATGAATAAGTCAAATAAGCATCTTTACCACTTAATTTAAATCCCATTTTCTTCCGGCTTAAATCAAGCAGTTCAAAAAACATTTTCTTCCCGTCATAATTTGCGTAAGCTGTTACTATTTTGAATAAGATTTCAAAAAGCATATAATCTTTTTCGGCTGGAGGATTTTTCCCGCTGCCCTTACTGTAAAGATGCCTGAAAAGTACAATAAAATTATTTACAAGACGCAGGATTTCATTAAAGTTATTTCTTTTTACTTTTATGTTTCTTGCCTCAAGAGCTTTATTAAAATGTTCAACAGCCTCTTTAAAATATCCCCTGTTATAAAAAGAGAACCCGATATTTTTTTCAAGCATAAAAATTTTTTCTTTATCGGCTGCTTCACCATATTTCTGAAGATACAACTTTAAAGCTTCCTGGAAATAATTAAGCGCTTCATAAGAAGCAGCAGTTTTCAAAGTTCTTTCACCGGCTTTAATTAAATATTCCTCAGCTTTATCCTTATCATTTGCAAGACTATAATGATGAGCGAGCGTTTCATAAAAATCATAAATCTTGTTTGAAAATAAATCCTCTATCATATTTGCAACTTTTAAATGAAGTTCCTGCTTATTCCTGGAAAGTAAGGTTTCATAAACTGCTTCCTGGACGAGAGCATGCTTAAATAAAAATTCCCGTTCCTCTTTCTCTATATTTTCTTTAATCAATTCTAATTTTTCTAATTCTTTTATGCGAGGATTTATATCTTCAATTCCGGCAGCCACCTTAATAAGAATATCATATAAAAAATATCTTCCAATCACCGAAGCAATTTTCAGAAGTTGTTTGGTAGGTTCATCAAGCTTATCAATCCTGGAAAGAAGAAGATCTTTAATAGAACCGGGAATAACAATTTCTTCAACAGGTTTTGAAATTAAAAATTGATTGTTTTTTATTTCAATAATATTGTCGTCAATTAATGATCTTATTACTTCTTCGATAAAGAAAGGATTTCCCTCCGTACTTTTTGATATTGAATTTTTTAATTGTGTTGGTAAATCTATATTAAGCAAGTTCTGAAGAAGTATTTCACATTCTTTATTGCTTAAAGGTTCTAATTTAATATCTGTATAAAAAGAAGAATATTTTTCACGATTAGAAGAAATGAAACGGTCTCCTGTTTCCTGGTAATTTGGCCTTAGAGTACTGATGAATAATATTTTATTATTTTCTGCTAATCTTAATAATGACTGAACTAATTCCAACGATGATTGATCAGCCCAATGCAGGTCTTCCATAATAAAGACAACAGGTTTTACCTGCGACCCTTTTAAAATAATAAGCCGCATGCTTCTTTGAATTATTTTATTGAGAGAATCGCCTGAAACTTCTTTTACTCTTTTTTCATATTCTCCTTTTAGTTGATAACCCATTAATATTGCAATAAAAGGAATGATTTCATTTACATCTTCGTTGAACAATAGCTTAATAGAGTTTTCAAGTTTAAAAAATGCCTGGCTTTCATTATCGGTTTCATTTATCTGGGCCCATTGTTTAAGAATATCAACTATCGGATGGAAGCTTACATTATTTGCAGATGAAAGAGCCTTTCCTTCAAGCAGCAATACCTGCTTAAGAGCATCTTGCTTTTTAAATTCGCTTATTAATCTTGACTTTCCGATTCCGGCTTCTGCGATAATGCTTACGATAGAGCCTTCACCATTTATTGCTTTACTCAACAAAAATTCCAGTCTCTCAAGTTCTTTAATTCTCCCAACCATTTCTGAATGTACAAGTCTTCCGGCATCAGAACTTTTATCTGTTTTTATTTTAAAAGATTCCAACTCATAAACTTTAATCGGGTCTCTTTTCCCTTTTAACGAAAAAGATTTAACAAGTCTTAATTCAAAATTATTTTTTGTTTGCTTAAAAGTTGATGGCCCAATAAGTATTTGTCCTTCGGAAGATAATTCCAATAGCTTCGATGCAATTTCAACTGTATCACCAATTACAGTGTATTCCATTTTAGAACCGGAAGAAATATTTCCTGCTATAACCATTCCCGTATTTATGCCGATGTTCAAATTAAGATTTACAGGCAAATTATTTTCTCTGGTTAGATTGGAAAATGATTCTGCAATTTCGATTGCAGCATTTAAAGCTTTCTGTGCTGAGTTTTCAATTGTTTCTGGTAAACCGAAATACAATACAATATCACTCACATGAATTTTATTAATTGTACCTCCATATTTTTGAATTACCCTGTTAACTATTTCATAACATTTTTCTAATACTAAAACAAAATTTTCCTGCCCAACTTTTTCCAGCATCTCCGAGTATTCGCTGATCTTCATAAAAACAATAGTTGCCTGCTTCTGTTCAGTTTCTTTTTTTGTTTCTTTCTTTTGTTCCTTCTCATAAGTCTCTTTAAAGATTATTGAATCAATTTCTTCTTTTATTCTTTTAAGATCTGTTAATAACAATTCTGAATTCGGATACCTGTCTTTCTCTTCCTTTTCAAGGCAGGTCAAAATAATTTTTTCAAGTCCCGGAGTTATATCGCCTCTTAAAGATGATGGAGAAACAGGTTCTTCATTAAGAATAGAATATATAACTGCTTCTTCATAAGAATGAATAAAAGGAAGTTTTCCTGTTAACATTTCATAAAAAACAATTCCAAATGACCAGATATCAGATGTGAAACCTGCAGGTTTTCCTAAAGCTTGTTCAGGAGACATATAAGCTGCTGTGCCATAAGTTCCGCTATAATGCTGTTCAGCTTTGGAATCTCTTAATCTTGCCAATCCAAAATCCATAACTTTAACCTGGTTTTTGGAATTGATCATTATGTTATCGGATTTAATATCAAGATGAGCTATCTCTTTGTTGTGAGCTTCTTTTAATGCTTCAGCAATTTGTATTGCATAAGTTATTGAATCATTAATTTTTTGAGGACCTAATTCATTTTTTTTACGAAGTGTTGTGCCGGAAACATATTCCATAACAATGAATTTGTCCGGCTCTCCATCTTCTTTATTTTCAATTTCTTCAATTGAATGAATAATACAAACATTAGGATGGTTCAGTGCAGAAGCAGATTTTGCTTCGCGGATAAGTCTTTCCCTGTTCTCTCCAGATGATGAAAGATGAGATGGTAAAAATTTTATTGCAACTTCACGTTCAAGTTTTGTATCCTCGGCTTTATATACTACACCCATTCCGCCTTCGCCGAGTTTTTCGATTATTTTGTAATGCAGTATTGTTTTTCCATTCATCATTTTCTCACAAAGGCAGTTTCATTTTTTTCAGGAACGTAATATAGCGCGGGTCTTTCTCGATGCTGCGCAGGAGCGGATCACCTTTCATCAATATGAGACCGCCATCGCGTTGATTATAAGCACGCTCAAGCCACTCAAAGGCTTTGTCTGTTTCTCCACGATAGGCATAGACCTCGGCAATCTGGAATGCCGAATCGTTTTGATCTTCTTTATTTAACTGCGCCAGCTTATCATCCGCTTCTTTCTTCTTTACCATTGCGTGATAAACAAGTGCAAGTCCATACATTTGCCAGAAAGGTTCGGTTTCCCTCATCATCTCCGCCAGCGCCGAATCCGGTTTCCCCTTCATAAGATAAGTACGACCGATAAGCATATGAACATTCGGATATTGTGGGTTCAGCTCAAGGGCTTTTCTGAAGGCAGTTTCAGACTCGTCAAGTAAGCCGGCGCGATAAGTATACAAACCGAGGTTATAGTATCCGACAATCCTAACCGGGTCGAGTTCAACTGAACGACGGATTAGTGTAATTGCCTCACCGAATCGTCCAAGTGTAGCCTCTAAATTAGCTGCTCCACTAATAACACCGACATTCCCCGGTTCCAGTTCCAGCGCCCGCCGGAAGGACTTGTCCGCCCCGCTCCAGTCCCAGTTGTAGTGCAACTTTATCAGCCCCATTTCATTATGAGCATCGGCAAGGTTCGGGTCAAGCTCAAGTGCCTTCTCCACTTCCTGACGTGCTTTGTGGTAACTTTCATCTCTCAGAGCGTAGCCTCTATCAGCCTGCAAACCGTGGGTTTCGGACAAACCTACCCAGGCAGGTGCATAGCCTGGATCAAGCGACAGCGCTTTCTCGAAATAGCCGACCGCCTTCTCCCAATTTCCCTTACCACGCAGATTAAAGAAATGCTTTCCGAGCAGGTAAGCATTATAAGTTTCTGGATCTGTTTCTTTCTGGAATGTTGCTGTTTCTTTTCCCAGCAGTGTTATCTTCAAAGCTTCGGCTACTGAACGTGAGATGGTATCCTGCACTGCAAAAATATTATCCAGTTTACCCTCGTAGGTTTTTGTCCATAAGTTGGCGTCGGTTTCTACATCTATCAATTGAGCTGTTATGCGAATCTGATTGCCTGACTTGCGCACACTCCCTTCCAGAATATGCTTTACGTTTAACTTTTCAGCTATAGTTTTTAAATCAACATTTTTTCCTTTGAAGTAAAAAGCCGAGGTTCGTGAGGTAACCCGCAACCCGGGATTTTTTGCCAGCACATTGAGCAGTTCTTCGGAAAGACCATCGGAAAAATATTCCTGTTCAGGATCGGAACTCATATTTACAAAAGGCAATACTGCAATTGTTTTAACTATATCTTTTTCTTCAATATTCTCCGGGGATGGCATAAACAGATAGAACGCAACTGCAATAAGAATTACCATTGCCGCAGCAATCATCCACGGCAGCTTAGACTGCTTAACAACTGTCTTTATACTTCCGCCTTCACCGATTGTACGTAAATCGCCGGCAAGTTCACCTGCTGCCTGGTAACGGTCATCAGGATTCTTTGCCAGTGCTTTACCGATAATATGCTGCATTCCAGCATCAATTTCAGAAACAGATTCAGGTTCCTCATTTAAGATTGAATAAATTATTGCTTGATCATAATCTCCTTTAAAAGGTATCTGTCCGGTAAACATCTCGTACAGCACAACACCGAAGGACCAAATGTCTGTCCGATGATCTAACTCTTCTCCTCTTGCTTGTTCGGGAGACATATAAGCAATCGTTCCAACTGTCGAACCAATTTTTGTTACCTGTACACCTTTCCCAACCTTTGCCAATCCAAAGTCCATTATCTTAACTTTACCATCCTGGTTAATCATTATGTTGCCAGACTTTATGTCTCTATGCACAATTCCTTTTTTGTGTGCTGCATCTAATCCTTCTGCTACTTGTGTTGCAATATTTATTACTTCTTCGGTTGGAATTGGACCTGTTTTAATTTTGTCCTCCAGTTCAAAACCATCAATGTATTCCATTGATATAAACATTTCATCATCTGTTTCTTCAATCGCGTAAATGGTTGCAATATTTGTGTGGCTTAGTGCAGCGGCGGCTTTTGCTTCTACTTTAAATCTTTCCCTTTCTTCTGAGTTTGCAGATATATGATGAGGCAAAAATTTTATAGCTACTTTTCTTTCGAGTTTTGTATCTTCAGCAAGATACACTACACCCATTCCGCCTTCGCCTAATTTTTCAATAATTTTATAATGAAGTATTTTTTCGCCAATCACTATTATTTTCTCACAAAGGTAATTTCATTTTTTTCAAAAAAACTGAGTAGCGCGGGTCTTTCTTTATATTCATAAGAAGCGGATCACCTATGATAGTAGCAAGACCACTGTCGCGCTGCCTGTAAGCGAGCTCAAGCCATTTGAAAGCATTATCTATATCGCGGCGGAATGCAAAAATCTCAGCTACCTGGAAAGCAGCATCACCCTGATACTTTTCGATAAACTCATCCAAAGAAGAATCTGCCTCTTCTTTTTTCCCAACTGCATAATAAGCAAGTGCCAATCCGTACAAACTCCAAAGCGGGTCCTGTTCTTTCTGCATTTCACTAAGTGCCTTTTGATGATTTAACTTCGTAATAAATATTTTTCCAAGTAAAGCGTATGCACCAGGAAATTGAGGATTCATCTCAAGTGCTTTCCTTATCATTTTTTCTGCTTTATCCAATTGCCCGACATAATAAGTACGTAAGCCAAGGTTGATATATGCTATAACACTAAGTGGATTGAGTTCAATATCCTGTTGATTTAATCTTATGGCTTCATCAAATCTGCCAAGAGTTGAAGCCAATGCACCAGTTCCTATTAAAATGCCTGAATTTCCCCGCGCCAACTCAAGAGCACGCTGGTAGGCTTTATCTGCACCTGTCCAATCCCAATAATAAATCCTCTTAATCCAACCAATTGTTGAATATGCCTCAGCCATAGTCGGGTCAAGTTCCAATGCTTTCTCTGATTCCAGTAATGCTTTTTTGTTATTTGACTCAGCCGGCATATAACCAAAATCTGCCTGACTGCTATGAACCAGAGCTAATCCTGCCCAGGCACGTGCATAATTAGAATCAATCTTCAGAGCCTGCTCGAAATAATAAACCGCCTTCTCAAGATACTCCTTACCTCGTAAGTTATGAAAATAGCTGCCCTGTAAACAGGCGTTATATGCTTGCGGGTCTTCTTTCTTTTTACCTGATGATAAAGTATAAATACCAAGCAGTTTTACTTTCAGTTCTTTAATCACTGATCCGCAAATATCATCCTGAATTTCAAATATATCATTAAGATCCCGGTCATAGGTTTCCGACCAAAGTCCATAGCCGTTAGATGCATCAATAAGCTGAGCAGTGATGCGCACCCTATTTCCTATTTTCTGTACACTTCCTTCCAGAATGTTTGACACGTTTAATTTCCCGGCAAGGTCCTGTATGGTTAGATTTTTATCTCTTAGTGCAAAAGAGGAAGTTTTTGCTATTACCTTAAGATTACCAATGTTGGCAAGATTATTCAGTAATTGTTCCGCAAGCCCATCGCCTAAATATGCCTGATCTTTTGCAGGACTTAAATCTGAAAATGGAAGTACTGCAATTGTTACATTCTGGGTTTGAAAAACAGGTAAGAAATTTTTGAGAAGCAGAGCAGTAACTATCAAAGTTAAAAGAATCGCCCCGGTTATCCAGACCTTTTTTGGTAATCCATTTTTTTCTTTAAAATTTAGGGAATGTCCGCTTCGCACTGCTGCTAAATCATTTAATAGTTCATTTGCAGTTTGATATCTTTTATCAGGTTCTTTTTGAAGTGCTTTATTTATAATAGTTTTTAAATGTACATCAACAAGATTCAACTTAGAAGCAAGTTCCGGCTCAGTATTTAAAATTGAATAAATTACTGCCTGATCATAATCTCCTTTAAATGGCTGTTTTCCTGTAAGCATTTCATAAAGTACAACTCCGAAAGACCATATATCTGTCCGATGATCTAACTCTTCTCCTCTTGCCTGTTCCGGTGACATATAAGCAATTGTTCCAACTGTTGAACCTATTTTTGTAACCTGTGAACCTTTCCCAATCTTCGCCAATCCGAAGTCCATAATCTTTACATTGCCATCTTGAGTAATCATAATGTTGCCGGATTTTATATCTCTATGTACAATACCTTTCTTATGTGCTGCTTCTAATCCTGCTGCAATCTGAATAGCATAATTCAATACATCATTAATTGATAGGGGCATATCGCGATATGCCCCTACAATATCTTTTAATTCCTTTCCATCAATATATTCCATCACTATAAAGACTTGACCATCTGCTTCTTCAATTGAATGAATTGTTGTTATATTAGGATGGTTTAAAGATGCAGCAGCTTGTGCTTCAATTTCAAATCGCTTTTGTTCTTCTTCATTTGATGAGATATAATGCGGAAGAAACTTTATTGCTACTTCACGTTTTAGTTTTGTATCCTCGGCTTTGTACACTACTCCCATTCCGCCTTCGCCGAGCTTTTCTAAAATTTTATAATGTGAAATAATTTTACCAATCATTCAATTAGTTATTTTCCTTTCATCAATTCAATATATTCAGGATCATTTCTTATTCCTTCAAAATCCGGATCTCTTTTTATCCATTCATAATCCTCAAGCCCTGCAGCCATAGAATTCTTTAATGCTTCAACAGCAAGTTTATTTTCACTCATTCTTGCATAACAGCATGCAGCATTATAAAGCATCAAAGGATCACCCGGACTTAATTCTAATGCTTTGGCTGCTTCAACTTTTGCTTCTTCATTCCTTCCAACCTGAGCCAAATCAGTTGCATAGTAAATATGTGAGCGCGCATCATCCGGATGTTTTGAAAGATATTTGGGAAATAGCTCAAGAAGCTTATTTAATATTTCCTGGTATTTTTCTTTTTCTCCAAGGCGTTCATAAATCATTCTTAAATCTCCATATGCAGTATGGAAATCAGGAT
>CAYNUV010000012.1:0-19005 GCA_964400245.1 uncultured Ignavibacteriaceae bacterium | reverse complement strand
GAAATTCATGTCTTCCACTAATTACACGAATTGCACTAATTAAAAGGAAATAAAATGAAAGCTATAATAGTTGATGATGAACATCTCGCAAGAGAGATAGTTAAAAAATATCTTGAGAAACATACACACATCGAAATTGTAGCTGAATGTTCAAACGGCTTTGATGCTGTTAAAGAAATTACAAATAAAAAACCTGATCTTATTTTTCTCGATATACAGATGCCAAAGCTTAATGGTTTTGAAATGCTTGAGCTTCTCGATGAACATCCTTCCGTTGTTTTTACAACTGCCTTTGATGATTATGCAATCAAAGCATTTGAAGTAAATGCAGTTGACTATCTTTTAAAACCTTTTTCAGAAGAAAGGTTTAATGAAGCATTAAATAAAGTTGTTGAAAGGATTAATAAGAAAAGTTCTGATGAAGAAAAAATAAACAAACTGCTATCTCACAAAGATCAGATACCTGAAACTCTTGAGAGGATAGTTGTAAAAGATGGATCAAAAATTACAATTATTCCTGTTGAGACTTTACGATGGATAGAAGCTCAGGATGATTATGTAAAAATTCATTCTGAAGGCGGTAAGTTTATGAAAAAGAAAACGATGAAGTTTTTTGAAGACCGCCTTGACCCGAATATGTTTATAAGGATTCACAGGTCATCAATTATTAATATAAACTCTATTAAGCAGATGGAGTTATATGAGAAAGATTCTTACAGGGTTATAATGAAAGATGAAACTAAACTTCCTGTAAGTAAAACAGGCTTGCAGAAATTAAAAGAGATTCTTTAGTGTCATGCTGAACTTGTTTCAGCATCTTTAAGATTTTGAAAATAAGATCCCGAAACAAGTTCGGGATGACATCTCAGATTTTACATTCATCTTTCCTTTAAATATATTACATTTCAAATCTTCTCAAGGAAATATTTATGCAGCTCGATAAAGACCTTCAATCAATTCAAGAAGCCCGCGATTTAGCACGCAAAGCAAAAGAAGCTCAGCAGGAATTTCAATTCTTTAACCAGGATCAGGTTGATAAAATTGTTAAAGCAATGGCTGATGCCGGTTATGTTGAATCTGAAAGACTCGCAAAAATGGCTTATGAAGAAACAGGATTTGGTAAATGGCAGGATAAAGTAATAAAAAATCAATTCGGAACTAAAAATGTTTATGAATCAATTAAAGACTTGAAAACAGTTGGCGTTATTGGAAGCGAACATAATGGTAAAGTATTAAAGATTGCCGTTCCGATGGGAGTTGTATGTGCATTAATACCTTCAACAAATCCTACATCAACTGCAATGTATAAAGCGCTCATTTCTGTAAAGTGCAGGAATGGAATTGTTGCAAGCCCCCATCCGAAAGCAGCAAACTGCACTGCGGAAGCGTTAAGAGTTTTATCTGATGCTGCGGAAAAAGAAGGTGCACCAAAGGGATTGATACAATGCATGTCAAATCCAACAATTGAGGGAACTGAAGCATTAATGCATGACAGAAATATTGATATTATTCTTGCAACAGGAAGTAATCCAATGGTAAAGGCAGCTTATAGTTCAGGTAAACCTGCTTATGGAGTTGGATCAGGCAATGTCCCTGCTTTTATTGAACGAAGTGCAAACTACAAAAAAACTGTTGCTGATATTGTCTACGGCACTACGTTCGATAATGGAACTTTGTGTTCTTCGGAACAGGCAATGATTGTTGATATTTCTTTAAAAGAAAAAGTTATTGAAGAAGCAAAAGCAATTGGCTGCTACTTTGTTAACATTGAAGAAAAACAAAAACTTGCAAAAGCTATTCAAACAAATTTCAGAATTAATCCTGAAGTAGTTGGGAAGCCGGCAACTTATATTGCAAGGTATGCAGGTTTCTCTGTTCCGGAAAATACTCAGGTGCTTATTGCCGAATGTACGGAAGTTGGAAAGAGTGAACCGTTATCAATAGAAAAATTATCTCCTGTTCTTGCTTTTTATACGGTTGATGGCTGGCTTGAAGGATGCCACAAATGTATTGATCTTTTAAGATTCGGAGGGATTGGACATACAATGGTTATTCACTCAAATGATCAACCAATCATATTGAAATTTGCTCTTGAAAAACCTGCATTCAGAATTCTCGTAAATACAGTTGCATCAATTGGTGCAATTGGATATACAACTGCATTAACACCTTCAATGACACTTGGGCCGGGAACATGGGGAGGTTCTATAATTTCAGATAATGTTTCGGCAAAACATTTGATGAATATTAAAAGTCTTGCATTTGAAACTAATCCGGTTAACAAAGGAGAAAGTGTAACATCATTTTCTAATCAGGAATTAACCCACACATCAGAAAAGCAAAGTAGTTTTATGAAGGAGATTGAAGAGAGATTGAAAGCGCGTGCGGGTAACAGACCAATTAAAGATTCATATCTACCATATAAAGAGCAGCAACAAAAGAAATCCGACTTGCTTCGCGAAGCAAGTAAAAAGGAAATGTATGGAACAGGAATTTCTAAAGAAAATGTTGATAAGATAATTAATGAATTTAAGTTTTGATTTAAAACAATGTCCGTTCCAAAATACTCTAAAATTTTGATATTCATTATTTTACTTACCTTCATTGCACGATTCTTATTCGCTTTACTTTTTGTTGATTTAAAAAACCTGGAATATTATGAATATGGAAACATTGCCCTTAATATGCATCACGGAAATGGCTATTCTTTATTCCATTATGATGATGTAAAACGTCGAATACAAGTTTAATCCCAAAGCTATACCATATAAATCTGCATATATGCCGCCGGGTTATGTCCTTTATTTATATCTTTTCTTTAATATAGATAATATTGAGACACGAAATTTTTTCATAATATTATCACAAATTTTATTTTCATGTCTATTAACATATATCCTTTTCCACTACATCGAGAAGATTTTTAATAAACAAACCGCTTTCATTGCTTCGATAATTGTCGCAATATTGCCTGAGTTTATTTTATCTTCTTGTTCAATACAGACTACTGTTTTTTATCACCTGTTTATAATTTCCATTTTATTATTGCTTGAATTACAAAGGAACAATTCTAGTTGGAAAATATTTATGCTTCTCTCAGTACTTTTTTTATTCCTCATTTATTTCCGAAGTGAAGCAATATTATTTGCTGGAATAATTACAATCTACTTTTTTTTTCAAAAAAAGTATGTGAAGGGCTTATTATTTATCTCAATTATTATTCTATTTATTCTTCCATGGCAGTTCAGAAATTACAAAATCTTTAATGAGTTTGTTCCTTTTACAACCAGCAGTGGATTGAATTTTTATAGAGGACATAACCCTTATGAAATAGGGGCTTGGGGAGATTCAACAACAAATGCATATTTATATTCGATAAGGAAAGAACCTGATTTTTAACTTAAGATGAATAAAATGTATTTCGAATATGCTTTTGCATCAATAAATAAATATCAGTCAAGGGAACTAATTTATTCTTTTACTAAACTTTTTCATTTATTTTTCTTCTATCCGGGAGATCAAAGAGTCTTTAATATTTTTTACTTGTTTCCCTGGTTTTTATTGCTTGGATTTTCATTGCACGGAATTATTAAAACATTTTCCTGGAATAAATACAAGTCTATTTATTTGTTTATTGTTTATTCATGTCTGATTGGGATAATTTTCTTCGTTTTGCCCCGCTACCAAACGATGATGAAAATTGCTTTGATTCCTTTTGCAGCGTATTCTATAAATTCATTAATTGAAGCATCTAAAAGGAAATTAAGAAAGGATTCATGTTGAGGGTATTAGATTAAACCAATTATTTACTTTTTCTTTTTCTTTCCCATTTGCTTTCACATTAAAAAATTCATTCTTTGTGGAAGAATATGTGTAATCCTTTTCATAAACGGAAATATTTTTAATTATATCTTTTATTGCATCAATCATAAAATAAAGATCATCATTTGTAGTTATTGGATGAACAGACAATCTTACCCATCCGGGTTTTTCAGAAAAATCACCTTGATCAATTTTATCGGTAATGTATTTAGATCTATCCTGAACCACATGTAAAAGGTAATGCCCGTAAGTTCCTGCACAACTGCACCCACCTCTAACTTGTATACCAAACCTGTCATTCAATAATTTTACAATAAGGTTATAATGGATATCATCAATGTAAAATGAAAAAGCTCCAATACGTTCTTCAATATTATCAGCAAGCAGATGTAATCCATTAATCTTTTTGAATTCCTCAAAACCAATTTTAACTAATTCATCTTCTCTCTTCTTCATATTCTCAATCCCCATCTGTTCCTTAAGCTGAATACACAAAGCAGCTTTAATAGTCTGAAGGAAAGCAGGAGTTCCGCCATCTTCTCTTGCTTCAATATTATTTACAAACTTATGCAGCCCCCATGGATTTGTCCAATCAACTGTTCCACCTCCGGGATTATCAGGAACCCGGTTGTGATAAAGTTTAGAATCAAAAATTAAAACTCCCGGTGTACCAGGGCCACCAAGAAATTTATGGGGAGAAAAAAGAATTGCATCAAGTTTTTCAATTGGATCATCAGGGTGCATATTTATTTTTGTATAAGGCGCAGAACAAGCATAATCAATAAAACAAAATCCATTGTTTTCATGCATCAGTTTTGCCATCTTATAATAAGGAGCAGAGATTCCCGTAACATTAGAACAAGAAGTGAATGCACCTATCTTAAGTTTTTTGTTTTCATATTTTTTAAGTTGTTTCTCAAGTTCATTAATATCAACCAATCCATCTTTATTGGGAGAAATCAGAATTACATCTGCAATGGTTTCAAGCCAGGATGTATGATTAGAATGATGTTCCATATGAGTTACAAAAACAACAGGTTTCAATTCTTCGGGAAGTTTTAGATAATCTTTAAGCTGTTCGGGAATTTTTAATCCAAGTATTCTCTGGAATTTATTTATCAGTGCAGTCATTCCCGAACCGGCAGTAATAATCACATCATCAGATCCGGCATTACAATGTTTTTTTATTATATCGTGTGCATGATGATAGGCGTTTGTCATTGTGGTTCCGGTAACACTCGATTCCGAATGAGTGTTGCCAACAAAAGGTCCGAACTTTTCCAGTATTGTCTTTTCAATCGGTTCATACAATCTTCCGCTTGCTATCCAATCTGCATAAACTATTCTCATTTCTCCATAAGGAGAAATGAAAGTTTGATTATAACCTACGGTATTTTCTCTGAAAGGCTGGAAATATTTTTCTAATGAGTTCATATCTTATTTACCTTAACATTAAAATAAATAATTAAATTCGGAAATAGAAGATAATTCCATAAGACTTTTTTAATGTCTAAAATAGTGGAGTAATGAAATAATGAATAAAAACCACAATTCAATACTTAATCGTTTTTTCTTATTTTGATCCTGTATAAATCAAATATATTCTAAAATGAAATATCTTATCGGCATTGATGGAGGAGGAACTAAAACAAAGTGTATTGCAGCTGATCTTGAAGTAAAACCACTTTATGAAGCTGCTGGCGGACCTTCAAATTTTTTAATCTATAGCTTGGATAAGGTCTCAGAAACTATCTTCAATCTTTTAGAAGATTGCTTAAAGAATCTTAACTGTAGATTTGAAGATTTTGCTTCAATTGTTTTAGGAACTGCAGGCGCCGGAAGAAAAGAAGATGCTGAAAGATTAGAAGAACATTTCTCAAACTATTCAAAATCCCGAAAAACAGAAATAAAAAATTTTAAAGTTGTGAGCGATGCAAAAATTGCTCTTGAAGGAGCTTTCTCGGGAAAACCGGGAAGTATTCTTATTTCAGGCACTGGCTCTATTATATATGGAAAAGATTCTGAGGGAAATATTCATAGAGTTGGTGGTTTCGGAAGATTTATCGGAGACGAAGGAAGTGGTTACAGCCTTGGGAAAAAAGGATTACAGGAACTTTCTAAATTTTATGATGGAAGAGGAAAACTTACTTTGCTCACAAAACTTGCAGCAAATCATTTTGGAATTACTAATGAGAAATCTCTTATAAATGCTGTTTACAAAAATAATTTTGATATAGCATCTATCGCCCAGCATGTTATTTATGCAGCAAAAAAAGATGATGAAGTATGCAAAAAAATTGTTGATGAAGAAACAGATGAACTTATTATTCACATTAAGACAATGAAAGAAAAACTTAACTTTAAAATTCTTGAAGTTTGTTTTTCAGGCAGCATAATTGCAAATGACAATTTTTTCTCACAAACTTTACATAAAAAAATTAAAAACAGGTTTAAAGATGTAATAATTAAAGAGCCTGATCATCAACCGGTAATGGGTGCAGTGCTTATTGCACGGCAGTTCACAAATAATTAAGAGTATATTCTCAAAATCACTTTAAAGATTTTATAATTTTAACTTCAAACATTTGGTAGTGGGCTAATTTGGAATTAATATCCGATTCTTCTTTGAATCTTATAATACTCAGTCCCTTTTATTGAACAATTAATTAAACCATTAAATTGTTCATCGCTTAATCTTAAATCTCGTGCAATGTATTGTGATTTTTTTTCTTTCATAATGGTTGGATGTTCATTTGGTATTTTCACTTTAGATATTAAGATGCCACCTAAGTAAATAGAACCCTTCCAATGTTTTCCTTTGTGAGTAATGGTTGGGTTTACTTTGTTGAGGATTTTATTTCTAATTTCCTTCTCGGTGAAATTGTTAATCACCTTACCCCTTTTTAATATGTTCCGCTAAAAAACTCTTCCATTTTTTTGGTATAGTACCAAGTTTATTTTCATCTATTGCAAATAGTTCTTCATACAACTCAATAATATCTTTTTCTATTTCTCTTATAATCTCAAATGTACTTTCGCCAAAGGCGTAAATTCCTAATTCTGGTATTTCTCCAATAACTTCATGCCCATCATTTGTAACTATCACCATAATATATTTTTTTAAATTATACTTATTATGAATTAAGCCACCTAAATATATATATTCTATATAAGGCAAAGGTGATCCATAGCTACCTAACATAATATTAGATGTTGTAGCCTCTAAATTTGCATTTACCTTTTGAGTTTCCCAATCCACATAAGCCTCACTTGCCTTTGGATAAACCAAAAATAATTTATCATAATTTGCAGTCGCAATACCTGTCATATTTATTTTCCTTTTTTATCCTTTTTTTCTTTAACAAGTCTTTCGAAATCATTTATTCTATTATTTAGCCATTCTACAATTACTTTTGCAGTTGGAATATCTAAATAAACACCACATTCAATTTCTCGTATTATAGCATCTGATCTTTTCTTGTTTATTTCTTTTCCCAGCACTCCCTCATCCGAAACTTCATGGACAACTGATTCAGGAGTATCGAATTTCTCACTGAATAACTCCACAAATATTTTATTCCTATGTGTTAATCCACCGAAGATACCATCAACGTTATAAGTTCTATAATTAGGGATTCTATTATAAACAAATTTGATAGTTTTTGGTTTATTATTGCTCATTTCTAATACTCAAATTATATAAAAATATGTACAATATCATTGACAAAAGCTATGCCCTTAGGCAACCTTCTTTTGATTTCCAATTTGTAACAAATCTTCCAATTCCATATAGTATTTGTAATTTTTGCTTCCATTGCAGGTGTAACTTTTAGAGTTTTGATGAATTCTCATAAAATTATAATGAAAAAAATGTAAAGCTACACGCATTATCTTAGCAGGCGAATATCGTTTAGCACCCTCTAAAGTATTCTGAAAAGTGTTTGTAAATTTGTGCATAATCTACATCATTTCCAAATACGGAATCTACAGCCTCGAAATAACCGCCAAAACTATCAGTAGATAACTGAAAACGATTAGTGACTCGTTTGAAATTAGCCCTCTACCAAACATTTATCACACTTCTTTTTTATATTTATCACAAATAATTATTAATCATTTTTTTAGATTTTCATGCCGTTAAAAAGATCAAGAAATAAAATGATAGCCGGAGTCTGTGGAGGAATTGCTGAATGGCTGGGATGGGGACCTTACCATTGTAAGAATTGCTTATGTACTCATTTCTATTTTCAGTGCTGCATTCCCGGGAATCTTGGTTTACATTATTCTTTGGGCAATAATGCCTCCTCCTGATTAAAATATTTTTAATAAAATGGAGATAGATATGTTTTCTGAAAAAATAAAAAATAATTTCATTCTATTTATATCAATACCATTTTTATCTTTTACTTTTTATTGTAATGAAAACAGTAATTCGGAAAATCCTTCTGAGATAAAACTCCCTCCGGGGTTTAAGATTGAAATATTTGCCGACAATGTTCCCGGCGCAAGATCTATGGCATTAAGTCCTAATGGAGTTTTATTTGTTGGCACAAGAGATAATAATGTTTATGCCATTGTTGATACAAATAAAGACAACAAAGCTGATGATGTAATTATAATTGCAAGTGGACTTAACAGTCCCAATGGTGTTGCATTCAGGAATGGAAGTCTTTATGTGGCTGAGATAAGCAAAGTCTGGCGCTACGATGATATTGAAAACAATATGAATAATCCGCCTGAACCTGTACTTGTTAGTGATGGTTTTCCGAACGATGGACATCATGGCTGGAAGTTTATTGCTTTTGGGCCGGATGGAAAACTTTATGTACCTGTTGGTGCGCCTTGCAACATTTGCCTGAGAGATGATGATCAAAGATATGCTTCAATTATGAGAATGAATCCAGATGGAAGTGAGCTTGAAGTTTTTGCTCATGGAATCAGGAACACAGTTGGATTTTCCTGGCATCCCCAGACAAATGAACTTTGGTTTACCGATAATGGAAGAGATATGCTTGGCGATGATATTCCCCCGGATGAATTAAACCGTGCATCTCAAAAAGATTTACATTTTGGTTATCCTTTTGTTCATGGTGGAGATATCCCTGATCCTGACTTTGGAGTAGGTGTTGATTTAAACCAATATGTAAAACCTATGCAAAAACTTGGTCCACACGTTGCTGCTTTGGGAATGAGATTTTATACAGGGACTATGTTCCCCGAAGAATATAGAAATCAGATATTCATAGCAGAACATGGAAGCTGGAACAGAAGCAAAAAAATAGGTTACAGGGTTATGTTGGTTAAACTGAGTGGAAATGAAGTTGTTAGCTATGAGCCATTTGCTGAAGGATGGCAGCAGGGAGATTCGGTTTCAGGTAGGCCTGTTGATGTTCTTGTTATGCCTGATGGTTCGCTTTTAGTTTCAGATGATTATGGCGGAGTTATTTATAGAATAAGTTACCCACAATAAAAATTATTATGCCGGTTAAAATAAGTTCTCCATCAATAATAAAAGCAGCAGGTAATAAACCTAAAATTATTGAAGAGTTTATTGGAAAAGTAAATTCTAAAACAAAAGAGTAAGCATTGCAAGAATGAAAAGCCCCGGTGGTTGGATTGAACCGGGACAAACTCCTGAGTTTGATGAATATACAATTGTATTAAAAGGTGAACTTCACATAAAAACAAAAAGCGAGAAAATTATTTTAACAGAAGGTGAAGCAGTTATAACTAAGAAGGGAGAATGGATTCAGTATAGTACACCAAAACCGGAAGGTGCAGAGTATATAGCTGTTTGCTTACCAGCATTTTCTCCTGAAGCGGTAAACAGAGATGAATGAAACTGATTCATTCTAAAAAAATTTTAATAAACTCCTCTCTTTATCCTGATCTCAGTTTTTAATCTTTAATTTATAACTTTGAATCAAGAACTTAAGAAAGATAATATGAAGATTTGCTGGCTTGTTATTTTTTCACTAGTAATATTTTTCTTTTCTTCCTGCGGTGAAGAAAAAACGGAAGCATCAAAGAAAAAAGTACCTGTCGAATCAAAAGATATAGATGCCTGTTCATTGCTGGATAAAAGTGAAATAGAAAAGATATTTACCATTGAAATGAAGGAGCCGAAAAAAGGGAGAAGCAAAAAAGGAGAAGCCGGAAATATTTCCTTTTCTGAATGTTCATTCGAATCTAACACTGAAGGCTTAAAAATATATTTAAGTGTTTACATCCGCTTTACACCAGCCGGAGATGAAAATCATATAACTCTTCAGAGTGTTAGAAATTCATTTAAGCAATCCGGTATTGAAGTTACAAATATCGAAGGAGTTGGTGATGCTGCATTCTGGGGAGGAAATCAATTGCATGTTTTTAAAGGAGAGAATTATTATTTAATAATAACTCTTCTTGGAATAAAAGAGCAAGATGAAGTAATTCAAAAAGCTACTTCCATTTCAAGAAATTTGTTAGATAAATTATAGCTTAATTAAGAACAATAATTACTGATAATCTTGATCTAATAACTCATCTTATCCAGTTTTACTTTCCCCCTAAAAATCCAATAGATTGTAAAAGTATAACCGATAACGAAAGGCATTCCAATCAAAGCTATTGTAAACATTATTCCCAGAGTTTTCTGAGATGATGCTGCATTGTAAATAGTTAAACTGAAATCAGGATTGATGCTTGATATAACAATATCAGGATAAATTCCTATTGCAAATAAAGCAAACAGCGCAGCTATAGATGCACAGGATGAAAGGAAAGCTTTGAATTCTCTTCCATGATAAATCTCTCTCGGAATATTAGCTATCGCCAGCATATTCAGTAATGCAACAATAAAAAGATAAGGCGAGGATTTTAAATGCTGAGTCATATGAGGATAATAAACAAGTGTTGCCATTGTTGTGCTGACGTAACATATAACAAAAAATATAATTGTATTGTTTACCCATCCCCTGATTTTCTGCTGCAGTTCTCCTTCTGTTTTCATCACAAGGTAAATTGCACCATGCATCATAAAAAGAGCAACCGTTGTTAATCCAACCAAAACTGTATATGGAGTAATCAAACCAAAAAAGCTTCCGGCAAATTCTTTATCAGCGCCGACAGGCACACCGGTAATAATATTTCCAAGTGCTACTCCCATTAGAAATGCAATAAGAATGCTGGCAATACTAAAAAGTACATCCCAGGTTTGTCTCCACCATTTTGCTGTTTGTTTACTCCGGAACTCTATTGCAACTGCTCTGAAAATCAAAACAAAAAGCAAAAGCATAAATGCAGTATAAAATCCTGAGAAAACAGTTGCATAAACATCTGGAAAAGCTGCAAATAAAGCTCCACCGCTTGTAACAAGCCAGACTTCATTTCCATCCCACACAGGACCTATCGCATTTATCAATGTTCTTCTCTCTTCATCCTTTTTTACTAAAAGATGTAATGCCCCAACACCAAGATCGAATCCATCAAGTATTGCATACCCGGCAAGGAGAACTCCAATAAGGATGAACCAGATAGTATTTAAATCAAATGTAAATTCCATTCTGTATTTCCTTTGAGAACTTTAGAAGATTTTTTTATTTCAAACATTAGCTAAATAGATCTCTGCTTTCGCAGGAATGACAATCATAATTTTGAACTATTTATTTGTAAGACTTAACTTTTCTTCCCATCAAAAATAAATTTTTGCTTTTCATACTCAGAGCCAATTGTTTCAGGTTCTTCAGGTCCATGTTGAATTTTTTCATTTAATAAATAAATGAAGAGAGTGAACAACATCAAATAAATTATAGCAAATAGAATTAATGAAAATGTAATTTGTTCTGCAGTAACAACTTTTGAAAGCGCATCAGAAGTCTTTAACAAGCCGTAAACAATCCAGGGTTGTCTTCCAACTTCTGCGGCAATCCAGCCAAGCTGATTTGCTATTTGAGGGCCTAATACTGCAAATACAAAAACCCAAAGCAGCCAACGATGGTTAAAAAGTTTTCCACGCCACCAGAGAAAAACTCCAAGTATACTTATCGCTATAAGAAGAAAACCAATTGCAACCATAATATGATATGCCTGGAAAACAATATTAACCGGTGGCCTTTCATTCTCAGGAAAAGCTCCTAATCCAATAAGTGGAGTAGACATATCCCCATAAACAAGATAACTTAGCATACCGGGTATTGAAATACCGAACTTAACTTCCTGATTTTTTTCATCAACCCAGCCGAATAAATACATATCGCCAACAGCAGAAGAATCATAATGAGCTTCCATTGCAGCAAGCTTTGCAGGCTGATTTTCACTTACACCTACAGCACTTCTGTGCCCTGTAAACAACTGAAAGAGTGAAGCAAAAAGTGCAAGCAGCAAAGCAATCTTTAAAGATGATTTAGCAAATTCAATATGCCTGTTTTTTAAAATGTAAAAAGCACTAACACTTATAACAAGAAAAGCACCCGCAAGCCAGCATCCCGAAATAACATGAAGCAATCTCTCAACTGAAGAAGGATTAAAAACCATCGCCCAGAAATCCGTAATCTCTGCACGGGCATTTAAGCCTTCACCGACAATATGGTATCCGGCAGGTGTTTGCTGCCAGCTGTTTGCTACAACAATCCAAACTGCACTAAACATTGCTCCAAGTGCAACCATAATTGTTGCGATAAAATGAGTTCCTGGTTTTACTTTATCCCACCCAAAAACAAGCAAAGCAAGAAAACCGGATTCCAGGAAGAAAGCAAATATTCCTTCAGCAGCTAAAGCGCTTCCAAAAACATCTCCTACAAAACGTGAATATGTAGCCCAGTTTGTTCCGAATTCAAACTCCATTACAATTCCGGTAGCAACACCAATTGCAAAAGTTAAAGCAAAAACTTTAACCCAGAACTTTGTCATCTGTTCATACAAAGGATTTTTTGTTTTAATATACATTCCTTCCATCATAACCAGTATTACTCCTAATCCAATGCTTAAAGGCGGATAGATATAATGAAAGGCTATTGTGAAAGCGAATTGAATCCTGGCAAGAATTTCTGCATCCATTTTTTATCTCAAAGATGAAGATTGATATTGAAAAAATATAAAAATGTCATCAAAAAAGGTGAGTCTATATAGAATTAATAATTAACTATTGTTCATCTTTTTATCCAATTGAAGTTTCTTAGCAAATTCAGAACTGAATTTTTCAATCATATCTGCAACCTCATTATTTTTTGTTGCTCTTTTAAAAGTATCAGCGAGCTTAAGTAAAACCTGGTGGTAGTGAATATTCATATCATCAATAAGCATTTCTTTTGTCCAGAGATCAATCCCGAGAGTTACGTTTTCCTCCTTATCCCAAAAAGAAAGCATAAAAGATTTTGCTTCTTTCATTCCATTAAATCCAGATTCAGTTGCTTCCCACTCAATCTTTTCCGGAACCCTGTTTTCATCAAGATGAACTTTTATTTTTATCTCCGAGGTTTTTGCCATTTGTTTTCTTTCTTTTAACTCTTACTTTTAAAATAATAAAAACAAAGATGCAGAGTTTAATTTGTATAATTTATTTAAAGAGAAAGTTTTAGATTAACTATTATGATTAAAAAAATAGTTGCGACAATATTTCTTGTTTTTTCCATTTACAGTAATTCCTTTTCACAAATTGAGGCAAGTATTGGAGGTTATGTAGGAGGAGGGATTATTTCTGCAAACTCACCAAATGAAGAGACATTTGCATCATCTGTTTTTATTGAGTCTTATCTTGATCCTGCTGATTACATTTCAACAAGGTTAAGTTTTATTTATGCTACTGATTTTAACTCAATCATACCTGAAAGCAGAAATCAATACTATCCTTCTATAAAAGCTTTTTCATTAAAAGGAATTTATACAGTTTATTTAAACTATAATTTCTATTTTGAACAGGGACTTGGTTTCATAACAATTAATGACAGGATTTACAGCGATAGAAACAATTGGGATTATGGAATTACTGCTTCTTTACTTGTAGGAACTGATTTGAGGCAAAATACAATTAATGGTTTTAAGCTGGGATTGGGGATGGAATATGGACTAACTTTTTACAACTACTCAATTCAATATTTCTCGGTTCATTTCCAGGCTCAATTTACTTTTTAGAAATAAATAAACAAGTAGTGGTGCCTTAAAAAAAGATGCCGGAATAAATCCGGCACTAAAATTTTAGGATAAGTAAAATATTCTTAAATCTACTCGGTGTGTTCTTCTGTCATTTCCAAAATAAGCTTCCCATTAAGGAGCTCATCACTTAAACGCGTAGCTTTATACAAATCTCTTATACATTCAAGCATTCCTGCTGAATGAACTGCAACACACCTGTTCTCTTCTTCTCTGAAAATAAAAATGCCCGGAAGGCTCTCGATATTTCCATCGAAGGCTAAACCTACAACTTCTCCTTTTGTATTAATTACAGGGCTGCCTGAATTACCACCAATAATATCATTTGTAGTTATAAAATTAAAAGGTGTTTCAAGATCAAATTCGGCAGGAGGATTTTTCCATCTTTCCGGTAAACTCCAGGGAAATTCTTTTTCAAATGAGTAATACCTGTCATACATTCCATAAAAAGTAGTTATGGGAGGGGCAACAGTTCCATTATATGGGAATCCACGAACAACTCCATCCGAAATCCTCAAAGTAAAAGTTGCATCAGGAGGAATTGAAGTTCCATAAACTTCAAATAAAGCTCTACCTAATTTTTCATTATAATTCTGAATCTCGGAATTAAGATGTTGTGAACGGGTAAGCAACTGATTTTTTTTATCCTGTGTCCCGAGAATAAATTTAATAAACGGATCATCCGAATTAAGAATTGCATCAGCTCCTTGTTCAGCTAAAGCAACAACCTTTTCTTTGCTGGTTATACTCGATTTACTCAAAACATAATCGAGAGCATCTTTACCTGTTTTTCCATGGCTTAAAAATCGTGTTGCATAATGCCCCTGTCCAAGATAATTATTTAACATATTTATCTGCATCTGTAAAATTTTATTATTATATGTATAATCGAAATCTTCAGGAAAGATACTTTCTATAGTAGTTTTTAATTCTTCACCTTTATAAAGTTCCGATCTCTGCTCTTCCGGTAATTTCAATTCACCTGCAAGATCAATAAGATCGCTTGCTACAAAAAAGTATTGAGATGTTTTTATAGGATTAAATGAAGTCAGGAATAATTCATTTGAAATCTCACCCAGTTCAGAATGGGCTGCAACTAATTGATCCCATACATTTCCATACATAGCATTTAATTCCGGATTAGATTGAACAGCATTTTTAAAATTCTGTTCAAAATCTTTTTTCCTCTGCATTAAAACAGGATCCCTTAAGCCGTTTAAAATACCTTCATAAGCTTTCAAAGAATTAGAAAAATTAAGCATCTGAACTTCCAGTTCATCTTTCTGTTCAGGATTTTCTTTCATCATGTCTGAATAAACATCAACCAGTGAATTCAGAAGATCAAGAATTCTCAGGAATGAATAATCCCTGTTGTATTCCAATTGTGCAACTGAATTTAAGCGGTTCGTTGTACCGGGGTTTCCAACTACAAAAACCGGTTCTTCAACTTTAGCTCCTTCAGGATTCCATTTAAAATAATTATCTGTCTTAAGTGGTTTACCATCTTCATCATAAACTCTGAAGAATGAACAATCAAGATTGTATCTTGGATAAGTAAAGTTATCAGGATCACCGCCAAAAAAACCTAATTGAGATTCAGGTGTAAAGACTAACCTAACATCATTATATCTTTTATAACCGTAAAGAGAATATTTTCCTCCGTTAAAAAGTGGAGTAATGGAAACATCTAACCCTGTAGCTTCACTTTCCCTGGTTTCAATTTCAGATATGGCTGCATCTCGGTTGGCTGCTTTTTCTTCATCAGTTTGTCCTTTATCAATTGCAGAAATTATTTCATCAGTTACATCTTTAATTAATACAAGCTGATCAACATATAATCCCGGTACTTTTCTTTCTTCTTCAATTGTTGCAGCAAAGAAACCTGTTTCATTTAAATCTTCTCCTTCAACCTGAATCTGCACAATACTCTCCCGTGCACAATGGTTATTTGTCATAACCAATCCATCTTCAGAAACAAATGAAGCTGAACATATGGTAGAAAAACGAAGAGCAGACATTCTTACATGATCAAACCAATCGTTGGTTACTGCAAAATTATATTCTGAACGAAAATATTCTATAGGCGGGTATTCAAAGGTCCACATCTTGCCTGTATCAAATTTTCCCGCTTTAATAGTATCAAGATTAATCCAGCTATATGAATCGGGATTACTTGTAGTTTGAGTTTCAACAGAGGATGAACATCCTGCAAAAACAAATAATAACAAAAATGAAAGACTCAAAACATAATCTTTAAAAGAATAATTTTTCATACAAAGCCTTTAATAAATATTTAAATAGAAGTTTTTAAAGTTAGCACATTGCGATGATTTATTAAAGAAATAATTGAATGGCTTGTCTATAATTCTTTGAATGGGTAATTGTATAAAAATATACCTGTCCCTTAATAAAAAGGATACGCTACAAACACAACAATT
The DNA here is from genome assembly GCA_964400245.1 of uncultured Ignavibacteriaceae bacterium. Classification (GTDB taxonomy): domain Bacteria; phylum Bacteroidota; class Ignavibacteria; order Ignavibacteriales; family Ignavibacteriaceae; genus RBG-16-34-14. The sequence goes on along the minus strand of CAYNUV010000012.1, from coordinate 2,617 downwards.
AAAGAATTTGGGAATTAAATATATGAGTCCGGCTGATAAAGAGGCTCAATCTCCCACTCATCTTCAATAGTTCCAACACAATGAGAGCACTTGGGAACATTAAATACAACTTTTTCCTCATTGGGAGCAGCTCTGACAAAGTTCAGAATAGTTCTGCAGCTTGAGCATTGAACTATATGAGAAGTTGTTGTTTTCTTTGAACATTCAGGACAAATGAAACCAAGTTCCCCAGGCGTTTCAACGGGATCTACCAAAAAAATGGCATTACACCTGGAATTATTGCATTTTGCGAAGTGCCAATAAATAGTATCTCTTTTTGCGATATCTCTCTCCCTCAAGAATTTTGAATAAGTAAACATATAAACATGTTTCTAAAAAGTCTATTGAAAAATTACTCTCTACTAAAAAAATATTCTAAATTGAATCGTTATATATTTTTAATAAATTACAAAGTAAATTTACTCATCAATATTCACTAAAATGATTCAATTTTTAATCACTGTTTATTTTCAACCTTTACCTTAAAAGAGGAGTGATAGGATTATGGAAAGGATTAACTGCTTCAAAGCTTACGATATAAGAGGAAAAGTCCCTTCTGAGCTTGATGCCGAGTTAGCTTATAAAATCGGGATAGCTTTTGCAAAACATGTCGATGCTGAAAAGATAGTTATTGGAAGAGATGTGAGAAGATCATCAGATGCTTTGTTTGAGGCTTTAAGAAAAGGATTGAACAACAACGGAGTTGATGTTATTGATCTTGGGTTATGTGGAACTGAAATGGTTTATTATGCAACGCCTGCTCTGGAAGCTGATGGTGGAATTATGATAACGGCGAGCCATAATCCTCCTGAATACAATGGAATGAAGTTCGTAAAAAAAGGTGCGGTTCCTGTTGGATATGATTCGGGATTACATATTGTGGAGAAAATGATTTTAAATGATGACCTGTCACCAATAAGTCACGATCCGGGTGATACTGAGTATCACGATATAATGAGCGGCTTTCTGAATAATCTCAAGAAGTTTTATGATCCTGATAAAATAAATCCTTATAAAGTTGTTGTTAATGCCGGAAATGGTTGTGCAGGCATTGCTCTTGATGCAATTGAATCACGCCTGCCGGTTAAGATGATAAAAATCTTTAATGAACCTGATTCTGATTTTCCAAATGGAGTGCCTAATCCTCTCTTACCTGAAAACAGGCAAGCTACAATAGATGCTGTACTAAAAAATCACGCTCATCTTGGAGTTGCATGGGATGGTGATTATGACAGATGTTTCTTCTTTGATGAAAAAGGAAATTTTATTGAAGGTTATTATATAGTAGGGCTTCTTGCAAAATCAATTTTAAAACTGAATCCGGGAGAAAAGATTGTGCACGATCCCCGCTTAATCTGGAATACAATTGATGTTGTAAAAAAAGCCGGAGGAATTCCTGTTGTATCGGTTAGCGGTCATGCTTATATCAAGCAGAAGATGAGAGAAGTTAATGCAATCTATGGTGGGGAAATGTCTGCTCATCATTATTTCAGAGATAATGCTTATTCAGATAGTGGAATGATTCCATTTCTTTTAATTATGCAGTTGATGTCTGAAGAAGGAAAAACTCTTTCAAGTCTTGTTGAAGAGATGATAGAAACTTACCCTTGTTCGGGGGAAATAAATTCCACAATTGCAGATCCCGTAGGAAAGATTGAAGAGCTTGCAAATAAATATTCTAACGGAAAACAGGACAGGATTGATGGGCTGAGTGTTGAATACAACAATTGGAGATTCAATATAAGAATGTCCAATACTGAGCCGATTTTACGCCTCAATGTTGAGAGTAAGGGCGATATAAAATTAATGAAACAGAAAACAGATGAGTTATTGAAGATTATAAGAGGTTGAAAAAGTTCAAGAGTAAGTGCAGGTTCAAGAAGAACATATAAAAAGGTTTTTCTTGCACTTGAACTTGTACTTACTCTTTTCTGAAGGATTCTAACTTATTGTACCTCAATTTTAAACGGCACTTTTACCTTTTCCCATTCAAAATTAACTATTGCAGATTTATCATCAACCTTTGTGAATGAAAAAGTCAACCATTCCTGGAAACCATTACTTTTTGGTTTAACAGATATTCTTAACGCATCTTCAGTTTCATTATATTCAAAAGCACCCCACTGATCTGCAACCTTGTTAAATATTAAAATCCATTCATCTTTATTTGGTATAGTAAAGAAGCTGTACTTCCCTGCTGCAAGTTTTTTCCCTTCAATCATAACATCAGAACTGAAACTGATTATTGTAGCTTCATTTGCACCGGCACGCCATACTTTATTATAAGGAACAAGCTCTCCCCAGATATTTCTGCCTTTAACACCTGGGCGGCTGTAATCAATCTTCACTTCTGTAAAACCAACAACCTGCATAACAGAAGCTTTAGGACTTACTCTTATTTTTTCCTGTTGGGCAAATGAAATTCCAATAAAGAGTAAAAGAAAAATGGCAATAAAAGATTTTTTGTTCATACAATCTCCTGAATTTTATCCGAATTATAAAAGGACTAACTATTAGAAGCCAGTAATATTTTTTTCGCTTTGCAGTTGAACTGCCGGACTAAAATATACAAATAACT
>CAYNUV010000011.1:0-19023 GCA_964400245.1 uncultured Ignavibacteriaceae bacterium | reverse complement strand
ATTACAATTGAAGATTATTACAGGCTTAAAGGATTGCTCACACAAGCAAAATATATTGGTGCAGAACAATGGCAATGGGGAAGAGTAATAAAATTCGGTAACCTTGAAACAAACCCGAATATTCAAATTGCGGGTATTACTACTGATGCTCTTCGAACCAATGACTGGAATGTTGAATTCGGACGCGACTTGCGGGACATGGATATACAATATTCTAATGATGTTTGTCTTTTAGGACCTGATATCGTTGATAAATTATTTCCGGGAATAAATCCGGTAGGACAGGTAGTTAGAATTGATAATAAACCTTTCAAGGTAATTGGTGTTCTTGAAAGTCAGCCTGCAATGTTTGGGGACAGCAGGGATAATTATGTTGTGCTTCCAATAACCACTTTTCAATCTATGTATGGCAGAAGAAACCGGAGTATTAACATTACAGTAATGTCTTATTCAAAAAAAGATTATGATGCAACTATTGAAGCAGCAATTGGCTATATGAGAACAATACGAAAAGTTGAGCCTGGTGAAGAAAATGATTTCGATATTTTCAGTAATGAATCTCTTATCGGACAGGTTAATGATATAACCGGTGGAATAAAAATTGGCGCAATGGTAGTTTCAATCATTGCTTTACTTGCTGCTGGAATAGGTATTATGAACATCATGCTTGTTTCAGTAACAGAAAGAACAAAAGAGATAGGAATCAGGAAGGCTGTTGGTGCAAAGAAAATTAATATTTTAACCCAGTTTTTATTTGAAGCGATTTTTTTGTGTTTGCTCGGAGGATTTATAGGGATAGTTTTAGGAGTCAGTGTTGGAAATTTTGCCGGAGGATTTTTAAATGCAGAAACTGCAATCCCTTATGACTGGGTAGTAATTGGATTGCTTTTATGTGTAACTGTTGGTGTAATATTTGGGACATACCCTGCTTATAAAGCTGCTAACCTTGATCCTATAGAAGCATTGAGGTATGAATAGCAGGTGGAATAATTGAAAATTATTTAATTCAAAATTTATTGCATTATATCTTTTTATTAATTTTACAGGAAAAAATTAGAGAATTAATAACAAGGGGAGAATATGAAAATAAGACAATTAATTTTACTTGCCTTTCAATCTTTAAAGACAAACAGGTTAAGAACTCTTCTCACTATTCTGGGAATTGTTGTTGGTATTTTTTCAATCATTGTTGTAATGACAATTGTAACGATGCTTCAGAGTACCATTGAAAACGGCTTCCAATTCTTAAGTAAAAACACATTTGAAATCCGAAAATGGCCCGCAATTCATACCGGTGGAGATGGTTCCTGGGAGAAATACAGGAACAGGAAAGATATAACCCTGGAAGATTTCTACCGCTTTGAAGAGATGCTGACCGATGCAAAAATAATCGGTGCTTTCCAGGGAAATGGTGGAAAGATAATTAAGTACAGAAATGAAGAAACAAATCCAAATACATATTGCGTTGGTGTTACACAAGGAGTTTACAGCACTCTTAATCTGGAAATTGAAGACGGCAGAGAATTCAGAAATAATGAAATAGAATACTCAGCCAATGTTTGTGTATTGGGACATTTTATTGTAGAAAAACTATTTTATAATTCTGATCCTGTTGGGAAGATTGTTAAGATGGATGGAAAACCATTACGGGTTATTGGAATCATTAAAAAGAGACCTGAAATTTTTGGACAATCACAAGATAATTATATTGTAATTCCAATTACTACTTACCAGTCTTTTTATGGTAAAAGAACTTCAAGTGTTGATATAACAGTTATGGCTTACAGTAAAGATGATTACTTTGATACAATTGAATCAGCAATCGGACATATGAGAAAAATCAGGAAAATCAAACCCGGAGAAAAAAATGATTTTGATATTTTCAGTAATGAATCAATGATAGGGCAGGTTAATGATATAACTGGAGGAATTAAAATCGGAGCTTTGGTAGTTTCCATTATTGCATTGCTTGCTGCCGGTATTGGAATTATGAATATTATGCTTGTAACCGTTACTGAAAGAACCAAAGAGATTGGGATAAGAAAAGCAGTTGGTGCAAAAAAAATAAATATCTTGTCTCAGTTTTTATTTGAAGCCATTTTTCTTTGCCTGCTTGGCGGATTAATTGGAATTGCCCTAGGTGTAATTATAGGTAATTTTGTCGGAGGATTATTAAGTGCTCAAACTGCAATTCCTTATGATTGGGTTTTGATTGGGATGCTTTTATGTGTTACAGTTGGTGTAATCTTCGGGACGTACCCGGCATATAAAGCTGCTAACCTTGATCCAATAGAAGCACTACGTTATGAATAAATCAGGCAGCTTTTTCTGTGTTATTTTTTCTAAATAGCCTTGTTCCTATTTCAGCAGCCATTTTTCTGTCATTTCTTATTTTGAACAGAACATACAAATCCTTTAACCTTTTTTTTGTTGTTGTATGTTCACGGTATTCTGCTTGAGTACTTTGGATTATAAATAAACAATTAAGTTCTTCTAAACTAATTTTGTAATCGAATACTGTTGCTTCCATAATATCTCCGTAATTAAAAACTTATCTAAACCTAATATTTTGATACCACTTTATTAAGAGTATATTCTTGTAAAGTTTTGTAGAAGTTTTACTACAATGATAGAATTCCTTAAAAAACACTCTATTTGAAGGAGTCAGATTTTTTCATTCCGGAGTAACAGATTTAAATCACACAAAATTGCGGCAGGGGGAGAGGGAAAATGATGATAGAAAGATAATTATAGAAAAAGAAATTCTTCGCAGCATTAGTGAAATATTCTAATCATAGTTAATGGTGTTAGAAAAGTATTCGGAAGTAGAGCCTATTTATTCTCCCTGTTTAAATATGGACTTGATAAAAGAGGTATGTAAATTTAGATTTAACTTTCACAAAAATTCTCTGGCTTTTGAAATATAAGCTCAAAATTATTTTTCTTCTGTCAATAATATTCTTAATTACTGAAGAAGAAATTGCTCAAAACGAATATCTTACGATAATTGTCAGCGATACAATCCCAATCAATTTTGAAAATCATTATTCAATCTCGCAGGTTTCCATAATCCCCTTTACAGAAACTATTTTATTACGTGATTCTTTACTAACAAAAAATGATTACAAATTCTCATACGAATCCGGTTCATTTTCACTTTCAGATACATTGCCTTATTCAATCTTTGATACTTTAATTGTTACATACCAGGCATTGAATCTTGGATTGCAGAAAGAGTATAAGAAAAGGAGTCTCGTTATAAAATATGATGTTGAGAAAGGAGATACAATCAGGATAACATCCGCCGAGACGGGTGGGTTTTCTGCTGAGTCAATCTTTGGTTCCGGTATAGAAAAAAGTGGAACACTTGTAAGAGGATTTACAGTTGGCACAACAAAAGATTTTACTTTAAGCAGCGGTTTAAGATTGCAGCTTTCAGGAAAACTGTCCGAAGATATAGAAGTTGTTGCAGCATTAACAGATGAAAACACTCCCATTCAACCGGAAGGAAATACAGAAAGATTAGAAGAGCTTGATAAAGTTTTTATCCAGATAAAACATCCTAATGCAACAGGTACTTTTGGGGATTACCAGGTTCAGCGGAGAGGCAGTGAGTTTGGAGTGATTGACAGGAAGTTGCAGGGATTAATGGGAGAATTTAATTACGATGTTAATAAAGGATTTATTTCTATTGCCGGATCAAGAGGAAAATTTAATACAAACATATTTAACGGAACTGAAGGCGTTCAAGGTCCTTACAGACTTTCGGGTATTAATAATGAAAGGGATATAATAATAATTGCAGGAACCGAAAAAGTTTATCTTGATGGGATAGAAATGAAAAGAGGTGAGGCGAACGATTTTGTGATTGATTATTCAAATGCACAAATAACTTTTACACCAAATAAATTAATTACTTCTGCAAGCAGAATAACAATTGATTTTGAATATACTGACAGACGATACAACAGGAATTTTTTTGGTGCGGGCGGTGAATCAGAATTTTTTGATAACAAAGTAAAGTTAAGTATTCAGTATATGCGGGAAGGTGATGATCAGGATGCCCCAATTGATATTTCGCTTTCTGATGCGGACAAGGAAACTCTTTATCAAGCCGGAGATGACAGGAACAGCGCAACAAGATCAGGTGTATCTTTAGCTGAACCGGATTCTCTTGGAATTGTAAGAGGAACCTACACAAAAGTTGATACGATAATAAATAGTCTTGCCTACTCATATTATGTTTATGCACCGGGAGATACGAATTCAATCTATCATGTATCTTTTACCTTTGTTGGTGAAGGTCTTGGAGATTATACAAGAGAAAGTCTTGGTAATTATAGATTTGCAGGAATTGGAAGTGGTGGTTATCAGCCGGTTATTTTTATTCCTTTACCTGAATTAAAACAAATTGGAAATATTGTCCTATCTCTAAAACCCTTTGAAGATGTTCAATTAGATATTGAATATGCTGGAAGTTTGTGGGATAAAAACAGGCTTTCTGATCTCGAAGATAGAGATAATTTTGGACAGGCGAGGAACGTCTTATTAAAAATAAATCCTAAAGAAATAAATTTAGGAAACATAAATCTTGGAAAAATTGGACTCTCTTATAAAGATAGATTTATACAGGATAAATTCACTTCAGCAGACAGGCTGAACGAAATTGAATTCAACAGGAATTATAATGTATCATCTTCCATTGAACCGCAGAATGAGCAGTTAAGAGAAATTGGTTTAAACTTTATTCCTGTTAATGAGCTTAATATTTCCTCAACTGCCGGTTTACTTAGAAGAGATGATACTTTTAAATCGGATAGGTACAATAATATTATTCGCCTTACTGATAATACTTCTTACAATTTTAGTTATAACCTTGATTATGTTGAAACGGAGAACACTTCACTAAAGAGTAAATGGTTAAGGCAAAGCGGAAATGGTTATTATCAGCTATGGAAATTTACTCCCGGGATGGAATTCTTATCTGAGGATAGAAAAGATAGAAGATCATCACAGGATTCACTTCTTTCGGGAAGTTTAAAATATTATGATCTCGCTCCTTATTTGAAGCTGACCGATTTAAGCGGTTTAAATTTTTCTGTTAAATATTCTTTACGCGATGATTATTTACCTTTTAATGGTATGCTATTAAAAGAATCAAAATCCCAGACGCAATTTTATGAATTAAGTTATGCAGGAATAAAAGAAGTTAATTCAATTTTTAATTTTACTTACAGGAATAAAAAATATACGGAAGTATTCCGGCAGAGAGGTTTTTTAAATACAGAAACAATCCTGATTCGTTCACAAACAAAGTTGAAACCAATTACTCCAATTGATGGTGATCTTTATTATGAAGTTTCAACTCAGAGATCTGCAAGACTTGAAAAAGTTTTTGTTAGAGTAGAAGCCGGAACAGGGAATTTCAAATATCTTGGTGATCTTAACAATAATGGCATTGCAGATGAAAATGAATTTGAACCAACTGCATATGATGGAGATTATATACAGGTTACTTTTCCGACCGATGAACTTTTCCCTGTAATAGATTTGAAAACAAGTACGCGATGGAAAATAAAATATGGCGAATTGTTTGAACGATCTTCTTTATTCGGAATTTTATTAAACCCGTTTTCAACAGAAATATTCTGGCGAATTGAAGAGAACAGCAGGGAAGAAGATTATAAGAAAATCTATCTCTTAAAATTTTCCTCTTTCCTTAATGATGAAAAAACAATCCGTGGTTCAAATTATATTCAGCAGGATTTTTTCCTTTGGGAAAATGACCAGGAACTTTCTTTTCGTTTAAGATATGCCCAGAGAAAAAGTCTTAACCAGTTCAGCGGGGGAGTTGAGAAAGCATATAACCGTGAAAGAAGTTTGCGCATAAGATTTAAAATGATCGAGGAAGTAAGCAACCAGACGGACATTGTTAACCAGGCTGATAATGTTTCCGCACCTGTGAATTCTAACAGGAGAAGAGAAATTACAAATAACAACATCACCACGGATTTTTCTTACAGGCCCGAAAGAAATATTGAAGTTGGCTTGAAATTAAAAACAGGAAGCAGTGAAGACATTTTACCCGAAAATCCAACGGTGATAGATTTAAATTCACAAACAATAAGATTTAATTTATCATTTGCAGGAACCGGAAGATTAAGAATAGAAGTTGAGCGAATTGAACTGCTTGTAAATACTTCGGAAAATTTTCTTCCGTTTGAATTAACAGGCGGAAACCAGGTTGGTAAAAATTATTTCTGGCGGTTAAATTTTGATTACCGTCTTTCAAACAACCTGCAATCAACAGTAAGTTATGATGGAAGATTGCAAGGAAGTTCAAGAGCAATACATACGGCTCGTGCAGAAGTGAGAGCGTATTTTTGATTGAATGGTGGTATGTTTGAATGAATGATTAAAGATTAAATTGATTTCATCTATTCATTCATTCTAAGAAGTAGCTGAAGGATTAAATAATGAAAATCATCTCCAAAATGATCGAAGCCCACATCTTTCGTAAAAAGGAAAACGGGATTGAATTTCTTCTTCTTAAAAGAAACGAGAAAGAAATTTATCCCGGTTTATGGCAGATGGTTACAGGCAAAATCAGGAAAAATGAGAAAGCATATAATGCAGCTTTACGTGAGATCAAAGAAGAAACCGGATTAAAGCCAAAAAGATTCTGGGTTGTACCGAATGTTAATTCATTTTATTCACATGAGAAAAATTATATTTCACTTATGCCTGTTTTTGCCGGAGAGGTCGAAATAAATTCTAAAGTTATAATTTGCAAAGAGCATTGCGATTTTGGCTGGTTCAAACCTAATGAGGCTAAGAAACTGCTCGCCTGGCCAGGGCAGAGAAGATCAGTTGATATAATTACAGAATATTTTCTTAAGGAAATCTCTTTCTGGAATTTTGTTGAGATCAAATAAATGGAATAGTGGAATAATGGAATGATGGAGTTGGGAGTAATGAAAAGTCTTCTCAATTTCTCCAATACTCCATTCTTCCAGATTACCGGTTAATTATTTATTTTAACACATTATTTTTTCATAGAAAACAGGGAGAAATCTTGAGTTTACTTGTTGTTGGTTCTTTAGGATTGGATACTGTTTCAACTCCTTTCGATAAGGTGGAAGAAGCACTTGGCGGTTCTGCGACTTATATATCGCTTGCAGCAAGTTATTTCAGTGGTCCAATTAACTTAGTTGGAATTGTGGGGAGTGATTTTCCTAAAGAATATATCAGTCTGATGGAAGAACATAATATAAACCTCGAAGGGCTCCAGGTTATTGAAGGAGGAAAAACTTTTCGCTGGGCAGCTAAATATCATTATGATCTTAATGTAAGAGACACTTTACTTACAGAGTTAAATGTTTTTGAATCATTCAACCCAGTTATTCCTGATAGATTCAGGAAATCAAAATATGTTTGCCTCGGCAATATTGATCCTGTTTTACAGATGAGAGTTCTTGACCAGATGGAAGATTCTCACTTTGTTGTTTGCGATACAATGAACTATTGGATTGAAGGAATGAAAGATGATCTTTTAAAGCTTCTGAAAAAAGTTAATGTTTTGATAATCAATGATAGTGAAGCAAGGCTTCTTACAAACGAACCAAATCTTTTTAAGTCCGCACGTTCAATAAGAAAAATGGGGCCTGAAATTCTTATCATTAAAAAAGGAGAACATGGTGCTTTGCTTTTTACACAGGATGTTGTCTTCTCAGCACCGGCTTATCCTTTGGAAATGATAAATGACCCAACCGGAGCCGGCGATTCTTTTGCCGGAGGTTTTGTTGGGTATTTGCATCGGGCTCAGGATGTTAGTCCGGATAGTCTTAAATGTGCAGTCATCTATGGAAGCACAATGGCTTCTTTCTGCGTTGAGAAATTCAGTACCAAAGGATTAGAAGATCTTTCATATCTCAGGATACAGGATAGATTCAGAGAATTTATGAACCTTTCAAGGTTTAATGAAAAAGAATAACTTGTCAATACACGGGCATTCTAAGACTGATTATTTTTCTCTCGATTTTATAAACGGCAAATTTGTCTTTCTCGATCAAACCAAACTTCCTCTCAATGAAATCTATATTGAAACAGAAAGTTATGAAAGGATTGCTGAAGCAATCGAAAGACTTGAGGTAAGAGGAGCTCCGCTTATAGGAATTTCTGCTGCTTATGCTCTTGCACTATCTATAAAAGATGTAAAAAGAGAAAACACTAAGAATTCTTTTATTACAGCAGTTGAAAGATTAGCAAGAACACGACCCACTGCAGTTAATCTTTTTTATGCTATTGATGAGATGAAAAAAGTATTTGAGATGAATAAAGAGGCAGAAAATATTTATGAAATACTTTTAAATCATGCTAAAGAAATTCACAATGATGATATTGAAAAGTGTAAAAAAATTGGTGAGAATGGATTAAGAATTTTCAAACACAAATCTACTATTTTAACTCATTGCAACACTGGCAAACTTGCAACCGGAGGTGATGGAACTGCTTTCAATGTTATTAAAACCGGATTTGGAAAAGATCTTGTAGAGTTTGTTTATGCAGATGAAACAAGACCTCTGCTTCAAGGTTTAAGACTAACTTCTTTTGAACTTGAGAAAAACGGGATTCCTTTTAAAATCCAAAGCGACTCTTCAGCAGCTACATTAATGCAGCAGGGGAAAATTGATTTTGTAATTGTTGGTGCAGACAGGATTGCTTTGAATGGAGACACTGCTAATAAAATAGGAACTTATAATCTGGCAATAAGTGCAAACTTCCATAATGTTCCTTTTTATGTGGCTGCGCCTTCAACTACTATTGACAAAAAAACTCTCATAGGGGCAGACATTAAAATTGAATTCAGAAATAAGAATGAATTGCTTAAAGTGAATGATCAGGAAATAGCTCCCGATGATTATGATGTTTATTCTCCTGCTTTTGATGTGACTCCAGCTCATCTTATAACAGGAATAATAACCGAAAAAGATGTTTACTCCTTTCCATATAATTTTTTGAATGAGTGAAATAATAAAAACTGAGGCAGTTGTCCTTAGTAAAATGGATTACCGCGATTCAAGTAATATCCTTTCTCTTTATACACAAGATTTTGGAAAAATGTCCACAATTTTGAAAGGTGGGAGAAGTCCTAAATCAAAAAGCAAACACATTGCTGAACCTTTAAATCATATACAGATTATTCTTTATAAAAAAGAAACCAGGGATCTTCAAATTATTTCCGAAGTCAATTTAATCTCACATTTCCCGCTAATAAAAGAAAACCTCGAAAAGCTTAAATATTCAATTGCAATATTAGAGCTTATTAAAAAGCTAACTCCCGAACATGAAACTAATCTTAAGTTATTTAATGGACTTATAAGAATCCTGTTTTTGATTAACTCATCAAATGAACATTCTAAAATTACATTTGGGCGATTCTTCCTGTTCTTTTTAAAAGAAATTGGTTACGGGATTCAACTTAATAAGTGTTCATCTTGTCAAAACAATTTGATGAGCGGTGAATATTTTGGATATAATTTTGAATTGGGTATTTTTTGCAGCCGCTGTTTAAGTAACTTTAGAATTGACTTTAAGATTTCGCCGGAACTTTTTAATTACCTGGTATGTCTAAATCAAAATAAGAAAGCGGATACATTCAAAGGGTTCACAGCAGATAAAGCAATTGTTTTTATGGAAAGATATTTAAAATTTCATATTCCCGATTTCAAAGGGATTAATTCATTTCACGCATTAAAGTAGGTTATTATTCGATTTTGATACTAATGCAGTAATGCAGAAACCATAAAAATTTTATAAAAGATAAAGGAGATAAAAAATGAAATCTAGAAAAGGGTTATATGGTGCATTTGCGTTGATCCTTATAGGTATATTGTTCGGTGCAATACTGGTTTCGGGTTTTGGTTTGGTGAGACCAGGTTTTGCAGATATTCATCTTGGTGCTAACGAACCGCCTGTGAAACTTGATGCCGATGCTACGTCATTCAGCAAAGCATTTATTGAAGTCGCAGAGAAAGTGACACCAACGATTGTACAAATATCAGTTGTTTCTGAAAGAGAGAAACAGGAAGGAGATTTTTTCTTCTTTCCATTTAAAGATATGCCGCAGGAACAAAGAGGAAGCGGAAGCGGAATTATTATTTCTGAAGATGGTTACATTGTAACAAATAATCACGTTGTGGAAAATGCTTCTAAAGTTGAAGTAGGTCTTTTCGATAAAAGAACTTTTAGTGCTAAAGTTGTAGGAACCGATCCATTGACTGATCTTGCCGTTATTAAAATTGAAGCAGATAATTTACCAACAGCTTACTTAGGTGATTCCGATAATTTGAAAGTTGGGCAATGGGTAATGGCAATTGGAAATCCGCTTTCTCTTTCATCAACTGTAACAGCAGGTATTGTTAGCGCAATTGGAAGAGGACAATTAAACCTCATCCGTGACAGTTATGGCGTTGAAAATTTTATTCAGACAGATGCAGTTATAAACCCGGGAAACAGCGGTGGTGCTTTGGTAGATTTATCAGGTGCTGTAATTGGAGTTAATTCAGCTATAGCAACAAGAGGAACAGGAACTTATATTGGATATGGTTTTGCTATTCCAATTAACCTTGTAGAAGCTGTAGCAAAGGATTTGATTGCACACGGTTCTGTAAGCCGAGGTTATATTGGTGTTCTTATAGGAGAGATAGATGATGCAATGGCTAAATCACTTGGAATGGATAAGCCGAAAGGAATTATCGTTCAGGACCTTGTTAAAGGTGGTGCAGCGGAAGATGCAGATGTTAAAGTTGGTGATGTTATTCTTAAAATTGACGGAAAAGAAATTAATCAATCGAACCAATTACAAAGTTATGTTGCAACAAAAAGTGCCGGTACTGATGTTACTCTGACCATTTACAGAGATGGAAAAGAAATCCAGAGAAAAGTAACTCTTAAAGCAAGAGATAACGATACTAAAACTGAGCCTGTTATTGATAATTCAGGTAAAGAAAATAATAAAGAAAATTCTTCTTCATCAGCTTCTTTTGATGACCTGGGAATGAGTGTTAGAAATTTAACAAGCAGCGAAAGAGAAAAATATAAAACTGATGAAGGAGTTATAATCACAGAAGTTAAACAGTTCAGCAAAGCTGAAGATCAGCGGCTTTTCCAGGGATTGTTAATCGTGGAAGCTGATAAGAAAAAGATTGACAATGTGGATGATCTTAAAAAGATCTTTGAACAGAAGAAAGGTGCAGCAGTTCTGCTTAAACTTCAGGATGCTGAAGGAGTGAATCAGTTCAGAGGAATTGAAATTCCTAAATAAACAGGAAAAAATATTTTAAATTAAACGCCTGGCATATTCGGGCGTTTTTTTATTAATTTAAAGTATTTGAAAGAAAACTTGAATTTTAATCAATACAAAAGTAAGTTTTAATTAAACAAAACAAGAGTTAATAAATGAATTACAAAGATATTATAACTTTTGAACCGGGTAAGCGAAGCGGGAAACCTTGCATTAGAAATATGAGAATTACAGTTTACGATGTCCTTGATTATCTCGCTTCAGGAATGACTAGTGATGAATTGTTGGATGATTTTCCTGAATTAACAAAAGAGGATATTCTTGCATGTCTAAGTTATGCTGCGGATAGAGAGCGAAAATCTCTAACCTATTAATTATGAAACTTTTATTGGATCAAACATTTCTTTTAAATTATGTAATATTATTGGTGATATCTTTCCTGATATAAAGCATGTCAAAAATCTTAAACTGGAAAATTATGATGATAGTGATTTATGGGAATTTGCCAAAGATAATTCCTACATTATTATTACTAAGGATTCCGATTTTAATGAAAAATCAATTGCTAATGGATTTCCACCTAAAGTGATCTGGATTAAAAAAGGGAATTGTTCAACAAAAGAAATAGAAAAACTTTTGAGAAATAAATACATTGAAATAAAAAATTTCTCAGAAGACGATAAGAATTCAATTTTAATTCTAATCTGATTGAAATAAAAATTTAATTAATAAATTTCACAAAAATAAATGATACGATTCCTTACAGCCGGTGAATCCCACGGTAAAGCACTTACAACAATAATTGAAGGCTTTCCATCAAATATTAAAATTGATGTTGATTTTCTGAATCTGCATTTGAAAAGAAGACAATCTGGTTACGGCAGAGGATTAAGAATGCAGATTGAATCCGATAATGCTGAAATTCTTTCCGGTGTAAGATTTGGAAAAACACTCGGTTCACCAATCTCGTTATTAATTCGTAATAAAGATTGGGATAACTGGACTGACAAAATGAGGATTGAAAGTAAATCCAAAGGGATTGAAAAGATCACAATTCCACGTCCGGGACATGCTGATTTAGTAGGTGTCTCTAAATACAATTTTGATGATATAAGAAATTCGATTGAAAGATCGAGCGCAAGAGAAACTGCTGCAAGAGTAGCTGCTGCAACAATAGCAAGAACTTTTCTTGCTCAATTCGGAATATCAATAGGAAGTTTTGTTGAAAGCATTGGTGGGGTTTATCCTGAAAATAATTTTGGGGATAAACTTTTTAACAATAGTCTTTCAAAAAATTTTAATGGATGGAGTTTATCTGAAAAAGCAGATAAAAGCAGTGTAAGAGTTCTTGATTCAAATCATGAAAAGAAAATCATTGATAAAATAAAACTTGCAAAGAAAAAAGGTGATACACTTGGAGGTACTTTTTATGTTGTTGCTACAGGTGTTCCCATTGGATTAGCAACTTTTGTTCATTACGATAAAAAGCTTGATGCAGAAATAGCTCAATCAATTATGTCAATCAATGCTGTTAAAGCAGTTTCAATAGGAACCGGGTTTCAATCCGCAGAAAAGTTTGGGTCAGAATCACACGATGAAATTATTATTAAGAACGGAATTCTTAGTAGAAAAACTAATCGTGCAGGTGGAATTGAAGGCGGAATATCAACAGGACTTCCGGTAATTGTACGAGGTGCTATGAAGCCGATTTCAACTTTAATGAGTCCCATTGAAAGTGTTGATTTAAAAACCATGAAGAAAGTTGATGCAAGACGGGAACGAAGTGATTTTGTTGCCGTTCCTGCCTGTGCTGTAATTGGAGAATCTATGCTTGCATGGACGTTAGCAGAATTTTTTATAATGAAGTTTGGAGGTGATTCTCTTGAAGAGACAAAAGATAATTTTAATAATTACACTAAGAAACTTCATTCGAGAATAAAGAGGAATTTTAGTAAGTGATGTCTATCCTAATAATATTTTTAATAGCCCCGACATTTATGTCGGGGAAATAAATTACCAAAATATGTAGGGCTTTAGCCCAAATTATAATAAAATTGTGGCAAAGCAAAAGTTATATATTGCTCCACGACTTAAAAGTCTTTCAATTCCTCTTAAACTATAAAAATGATAAATGTTCAAAAATTTATTTTTAATTCTTTTGCAGAGAACACTTATGTTTTATGGGATGACATTTCCAGAGAAACAATGATTGTTGATCCAGGCTGTACAGACTCCTCTGAAGAAAAAGAACTTGAGAATTTTATCTCATCAAAAAAACTTTCCGTAAAATATCTTTTAAATACTCACTGTCATATAGATCATATTTTTGGCTGCGGGTTTGTAAAGGAGAAATATAAAGTTCCATATTACGCTCCTGAAAAAGATGTTATATTAATTGAGCATTTTGATAAACAAGCCGAATCTTGTGGTATTGAAGCAACGATCCAACCGCCTTTTCCTGATTATTTTATTACGGAAGAATTAAAAATCATTTTAGGAGAAAGTGAACCGGCATTTCTTTTTACTCCCGGCCATTCACCAGGAGAATTTTGTATTTACTTTCCTGAAGATAAATTCTGTATAACCGGAGATGTTCTTTTTCAGAATAGTATCGGAAGATATGATTTGTGGGGAGGAGATCATAGCACACTTTTTAATTCAATTAAAACAAAACTATTAATTCTTCCGGATGATACAATTATTTATCCCGGGCATGGTAATGAAAGCACAATTGGTGATGAAAAAAAATATAATCCGTTTCTTGTTGATTTAAAAATGTGATAAGCCTTTTATTCATTTTTTGTCGGTTAAAGGATACTCAATTCCTAATAATTTTGTATTAACAAAACAACACTTTAAAAGAAAAATCTTCTTTTAGTTCTTTTTTAGGCTTATTTAGTTGAATGATTTTCAGGTATCTTACTTGAGTGAATCTAATCGCCAAAATTTAAAAGGAGTATTAATATGTTCATATCTGTTAAACATTCCATTTCAAATCCAACAGAGTTCTGGGGTATTGCACAGGAATCACTTTCAAGTCTTCCTAAAGGAATTAAGATTCATAGCTCGTATCCGATTGCTGATATGACTATTGCATTTTGCTTATGGGAAGCTGATTCAGTTGAACAGATGAAGAAATATCTTGAAGAAAAAGTTGGGCATGTAAGCAAGAATGAGTACTATCCAATTGATGAGAAATTTGCAATTGGTCTCCCGAAGTAAGATTTCTTCGTTCATAATTTCTTCGCACTGTTGATTGATATAATTAATCTCAATAGATATATTCCAATATACTATTGAGATTATTCTTTAATGAATATAAAAAAAGTTCACTTGCGGAAGATTTATTATTTCCTTCTTACATACTTTCTTTTATGGATTATTTTATTTGAATTTATTCTCCCGGTTAATCAAATCCTTCCTAAACCTTCTACTATTATAGAATCATTCCCTGATCTGTGGAATGATTATAAATTACTTCTCAATTACTTATCAACAATAAGTGTTGTATATATTTCTATATTCCTGTCATTTTTCTGTGTAAAAATTTTATCACCTTACATAAAAGAAAAAGATAATTTTATATCAGTCTTTATTAATTCTCTTGAATGGTTTTCCGAATTTATTCCAGGAATTCTTATAGCTCTGCTTTTAATATTCTGGTTTCCTGATTCTGAATATATTGAGTTTGTTTTTGCATTTGCAACCTCTTTTACTTCTCTAATAATAAAATTTCAGAATGAATCTGAAAATGCTGATGAAGAATATATTGTGGCGGCTCAATCTTTAGGATTAAATGAAAGCGAATTAACAAAACAAATAATCTGGAAGAACATTCAGCCAAAATTAATGGCTCATATTTTAAGTCTTCATTTTTATATTTGGACTATGCTTATTGTTTTTGAATTCATAAAAGGTGGTTTAGGTTTAGGTGTGATATTCAGACGGGCTTTAGAGTATAAAGATCTTTCGGCAATCTTTTCTGTTTTTCTAATAACCGGTTTAACTATTTATTTTGGAAATCTTATCTTAAAGTATCAGGAATAAATTTATCAACTGGAATTGAATGAATCAGAATATCCCTTTACTTAAACTCAAATCAATCAGCAAATCTTTTTCTTCTGAAGCAGGGTTAAATATTAATGTTCTTGAAAACATTAGTTTTGAAATTCCTTTTAACGATAAAGGAACTATAACCTCAATCCTTGCACCATTTAGCTCCGGAAAATCTACGTTACTAAAAGTTATCTCTGGAATAACCGAACAATCAAGCGGCAAAATATTTTTCAATGGTTCAGAAAGTAAAAAAAGAATTCCTTTAATTCCCGAAAAACCTTCATCATTTCCCTGGTTGAGTGTAAAACAAAATATCCAGTTTGGATTGAATCTAACAGAAGAGAAAAAGTACAGTATGCAAGATATTATTTCTTTCGTTGGATTAACTGGATATGAAAATCATTTTCCTCACAATAAAAGTTATGGATTCAGGTTCAGGATTTCTTTAGCAAGAGCTTTAGCATTTAATCCATCTTTCATTTTGATTGATGATTCATTAAAACAAATGAATAATGAAAGCAGGGAAGAAGTTTACAAATTGCTAAATGAAATATCATCCGAAGAAAAGCAAAATTTTATTTTCGCCACCACGAATCTTGTGGAAGCAATTCAACTTTCCGATAGAATATTTTTAATGAGTAAAAAGCCTGGTGAAATAATTCATCAAATTGAAATTGACGGAAGATATTCTTCTGATACACAAACTCATACATCGGAAAAATTTACCAAGCTTAAATCTGAAATAGAAAAAGCATTTGAATCAATTCAATCACTTACTACCATAAACTATTCCATTTAATATGGTTCTAATGGTATAATAGTTGAACAAAGGATATAAAATATGCAGGATAAAATAAAGGAGCTTCTTAAGAAAAAAGAAGAAGCTAAACTTGGCGGTGGGCAGGAAAGAATAAAAAGCCAGCACAGTAAAGGGAAACTTACTGCAAGAGAAAGAATTGAGCTGCTTGTTGATGAAGAGAGTTTTGAAGAATTGGATATGTTTGTTAAGCACCGCTCATCTGATTTTGGACTTGAAAAACAGCAATTCTTAGGTGACGGAGTTGTAACAGGAACAGCAAGAATTGAAGGAAGACCGGTTGCTTTATTTAGTCAGGATTTTACAGTTTTTGGCGGTTCACTTTCAGAGACTCATGCTGAAAAAATTGTTAAGATTATGAATTTAGCTATGAAAACTGGAATACCGGTAATTGGATTAAATGATTCTGGCGGTGCAAGAATCCAGGAAGGTGTAGTTAGTCTTGGCGGTTATGCAGATATTTTTTTGTTAAACACACTTGCTTCAGGAGTTGTCCCACAGATTTCTGTTGTACTTGGACCTTGTGCAGGCGGTGCTGTTTATTCACCTGCAATTACTGATTTTATTTTTATGGTTAAAAATACAAGTTATATGTTTGTAACCGGACCAAATGTTGTTAAAACTGTTACACACGAAGATGTAAGTTTTGAAGATCTTGGTGGAGCTGAAACACATGCAACTAAAAGCGGGGTTTCTCATTTTATTTATGATAATGAAATTGAAACTCTTAATGGTGTTCGGAAATTGATGAGTTTTCTTCCTTTGAATTTTATGGATAGATCTCCTAAAAAAGAATTTGATCTTAATTCCATTATTCCGGATAAAAAACTTGATGCGATAATTCCCGACACACCAAATAAACCTTATGATATGAAGGAAATTATTAATCTTTTAGTTGATGATAATGATTTCTTTGAAGTTCATTCTCAATATGCAGGGAATATAATTGTTGGTTTTGGGATGATTGGAGGGAGATCAGTTGGAATTGTTGCTAATCAACCTGAAGTTTTAGCAGGAGTTTTAGATATAAATGCATCTGTTAAAGGCGCACGTTTTGTAAGATTTTGTGATGCTTTTAATATTCCTCTTTTAGTTTTAGTTGATGTTCCCGGATTTTTACCTGGAACCGAACAGGAATGGAACGGAATAATTAAACATGGCTCAAAACTTCTTTATGCATTTTGTGAAGCAACCGTTCCTAAAATTACTGTAATTACAAGAAAAGCTTATGGCGGTGCATATGATGTTATGAATTCCAAACATATCAGAGGTGATTTCAACTATGCCTGGCCTTCTGCGGAAATAGCAGTGATGGGACCAAAAGGGGCAGTTGAAATAATTTTTAAGAAAGAAATTGAGAAATCAAAAAACCCTCAGGCTGAATTGGAAAATAAATTGAATGAATACTTAGAAAAATTTGCTAATCCATATATAGCTGCTGAAAGAGGTTATATTGATGATGTTATTTTGCCAAGAGATACAAAAATAAAACTAATTAATTCTTTCAATCTTCTCGAGAATAAAGTAGATAAAAACCCGAGAAAAAAACATGGGAATATTCCCTTGTAGATAACTCTTTAAATAACTGTTGGTTAACCAAACTATTTAATTTTTTACTTGATAAAACGAAATATGAAACTTATATTGCCAACGCCGAATTCAATAAACATCGGAGATTTTATGAAAAAGATGCCCTTACTGTCTTTTGTTATTTTATTAACGTCATTATTTGTGATATCATGCAGTTCTGGTAATGAGGTTTCAAATAATGATACTAATAATTCTGTTGAAAACACAGATAGTTCTCCAAAAAGCGGAATTGTTTCTGAAATGCTTGAACAAGCACGTCAGCATTATGTTAAAGCATTAGCAAAGCAGGAAAATGGAAATCCATATGATGTTGTTAGTGATTATGAATCGTCACTTAGAATTATAAACAATTTAAGTTATTACCCGGGGATTGATCAGAATGAAGCTTACGTAGAACTTGAAAATTCAATAATTGAAGATTACAAAAAATATGTTGATGGTTTAACAGAACTTCCTGTTGATATTTCTTTTGCGGCATTAGAAGAATGGGTTGGTAAAACAATGCCTGAACTCCAGATGACAGTAAATGAAAAGGAAGAAACTAAGCCAATAATAATTCCCGCCGATGTTCCCCTTGAAGTAAACACATATGTTGAACAATGGGTTGAATACTTTACTGGGAAAGGAAGAAAACACATGAATTTGTGGTTAGCTCGTTCCGGAAAGTATTTCCCAATGATGACTAAAATATTCCAGGAAGAAGGCGTTCCTCAGCAGCTTTTATATTTAAGTATGGTTGAAAGCGGACTAAATCCTGTTGCACGATCGTGGGCAAGTGCGGTTGGTTTATGGCAGTTTATTAAATCTACAGGCAGGCTTTATGGATTGGAAACAGATTTTTATTTTGATGAAAGACGCGATCCCGAAAAATCAACTCATGCTGCTGCACAGCATTTAAGAGATTTATATGATTCTTTAGGCGATTGGTATTTAGCTCTTGCAGCTTATAATTCCGGTGAAGGAAGAGTTAAAAAAGCTATGAAGAAAGCCGGTGATAATAATTTCTGGACTATCAGGAAATACCTTCCTAAAGAAACAAGAAGTTATGTACCACAATATATTGCTGTTTGCCTTATTGCAATGGATCCACGTAAATATGGATTTACTGATATTGTTTATGAAAAACCACACGATTTTGAAATTTACAATATAGATGGGGCAATTGATCTCGGATATCTTTCAGGAGTTGCCGGAATTGAAGTTGAAACAATTAGAGAAATGAATGCTCAACTTACTCAATTCTGTACTCCAATGA
>CAYNUV010000010.1:0-19069 GCA_964400245.1 uncultured Ignavibacteriaceae bacterium | reverse complement strand
AGGAAGTTCCTAAATGGAATACAATTTCAATCTCCGGTTACCATATAAGAGAAGCAGGTTCAACTGCAGCACAAGAAGTTGGTTTTACTCTTGCAAACGGTATCACTTATGTTGATGCTGCAATCAAAACAGGTTTGAATGTTGATGATTTTGCAGGTCAGTTATCTTTCTTTTTCAATTCACATAATGATCTACTTGAAGAAGTTGCAAAGTTCAGAGCTGCTAGAAGGCTTTGGGCGAGAATAATGCAAGACCGTTTTAAAGCTAAGAATACACGCTCAATGATGCTGAGGTTTCATTCACAAACAGCAGGATCAACATTAACCGCACAACAAGTTGATAATAATATTGTCCGTGTTACAATTCAAACCCTGGCTGCGGTGTTTGGGGGAACACAAAGCCTCCATACAAATTCAAAAGATGAAGCGCTTGCTCTTCCAACTGAACAATCTGTAAGAACTGCTTTACGCACACAGCAGATAGTTGCTTATGAAAGCGGAATTACAAATACGGTTGATCCTCTTGCAGGTTCATATTATGTAGAAGCAATGACGGACCAAATCGAGAAAGAAGCTGAAGATTACATAAACAAAATAGATGCTCTTGGTGGAATGATTGCTGCCATAGAAAACGGGTATGTCCAGGCAGAAATACAGAAAGCTGCTTACAATTTTGAAAAAGAAGTTGAAAGCGGTAAAAGAATTGTTGTAGGATTAAATAAATTCCAGTCTGATGAAGATGAAGAACCGGAGCTTCATAAAATTGATATGAAAGTTCAGGAGGAACAAATTAAATTTCTTAATAAAGTAAGAAAAGAAAGAGACCAACGGAAAGTTGATAAAGCTTTACGCAACTTAGAAAATGCAGCTCACGGGAATGATAATTTAATACCTTACATAATTGATGCAGTTAGAGTTTACGCAAGCATTGGGGAAATTTGTAATACAATGAGGAAAGTTTTCGGAGAATATAATGAGAAAGTGGTTATTTAAGAGGAGATTGTCATCCAGGAGATGTCATTCCCACGAAAGTGGGAATCCATTTTTTAAGATTATAGAATCCTGTTTTCGGAATGATGATAAGGGTAAAAAAATTTCTAAGCAAAATCTCTCTACGTCTGCTATTAAAAAGTTCTGTTTGTTTGATACATTTATTTATCCTTTGTAATTTGCAATAAATAACCGCATAATTTGTACAGGAGCTTAATGGAAAAAGCAAAATTAATTTTTAACGGAAAAGAATTTGAACTTCCGGTTTCACTTGGAACTGAAGGTGAAGTTGGTTTAGATATTTCAAAACTCAGAAGTCAATCCGGAGCTATTACTTTAGACAACGGGTATGCAAATACAGGTTCGTGTCAAAGCTCGATAACTTTTATTGATGGAGAGAAAGGAATTTTAAGATACAGGGGCTACCCGATTGAAGAACTCGCCGGAAAATCAAGCTTTGTTGAAGTAAGTTATCTTTTAATATTCGGGCATCTGCCGAATAAAAAAGAGCTTGATAAGTTTCAGCACGATCTGACTCACCATAGTCTCATTCATGAAGATTTGAAAAAGTTTTTTGAAGGTTTTCCGCCTTCGGCTCACCCGATGACTGTGCTTTCTTCAATGGTTAATTCATTATCAGCTTACTATCCAGAATCTGAATACGAGGATGACCGGTATCTTAACATTATAAGACTTCTTTCAAAACTTAAAACTATAGTTGCATTCTCGTATAAAAAATCTATCGGGCAGGCTTACATTTATCCGCAGAATCATTTAAGCTATTGCGCAGATATTCTGAATATGATGTTTGCAGTTCAATCGGCTCCCTACAAAATTTCTCCTGTTCTTGAAGAAGCTCTCGATCTTTTACTTATTCTTCACGCAGATCATGAGCAGAACTGCAGTACCTCAACTGTAAGAATAGTAGGAAGCAGTGAAGCAAATCTTTTTGCATCCATTGCAGCAGGAATAAATGCTTTGTCAGGTGCGTTGCATGGAGGAGCAAATCAGAAGGTTATCCAGATGCTTCAGAAGATTAAAGATGATGGAAAGAATTATAAAAAATATATTGATATGGCTAAGGATAAGGATTCGAAGTTCAAGCTGATGGGTTTTGGCCATCGTGTTTATAAAAATTTTGATCCCCGTGCAAATATCTTAAAAACATCCACCGATAAAGTTTTAAACGAGCTTGGAATTAACAACGATCCTCTTCTTGAGATTGCAAAGAACCTTGAGGAAATTGCACTTAAAGATGAATTCTTTATCGAAAGGAAATTATATCCTAATGTGGATTTTTACAGCGGGATAATCTATCACGCAATGGGAATTCCTACAAATATGTTTACTGTTATGTTTGCTCTCGGGCGTTTACCAGGATGGATTGCTCAATGGAAAGAAATGAGAGAGACTCCCGATATAAGAATTTACAGGCCCAGGCAAATCTATACAGGAGAAACAAAACGGCCGTATGTTCCTATTGAAAAAAGATAATTCCAAAATTCAAAAGTCAAAATTCAAAAGTAATTTTTTTTACTTTTAGCTTTTTGACCTTTGACTTATACCTAATTAATTTCGAAACTTTTGACAGTGAAAAAAGAAATTTAAAATGATTCCTGAATACATTGAACACATCGGCATTGCTGTTAAAAATCTTGATGAAGCAATTTTATATTATGAAAATGTTCTTGGATTAAAATGCTATGCAATTGAAGAAGTGAAAGACCAGAAAGTTAAAAGTGCATTTTTCAAAATCGGGCAAACCAAAATAGAGCTTTTGGAATCAACTGATCCCGAGGGACCTATCGGAAAATTTATAAAGAATAGAGGGGAGGGAGTTCATCACATCGCATTTAATGTTAAGGACCTGCAGGAAAAATTGAAGCAAGTCGGGCAGAAAGGCATTGAGCTTATTGATAAGGCTCCGAAAAAAGGAGCCGAAGGATTCGATATCGCCTTCCTACACCCTAAATCAACCTTTGGAGTTTTAACAGAGTTTTGTGAGCATAAAAAAGAATAAAATTCACATGTCGGTCTGAGCTTGTCGAAGACTGAATGTTACACTTCGATAAACTCAGTGTGACATCTACAGTAATTATTAATTCAGGAGATCTAATGAGGAGAGAAATTCACAAATGGTGGAGTCCAAGCCTAAATAAAGATATGGAAATTGTTGTTTATGGGCATTATGGTTTTGCTTTGCTCATGTTTCCAACTGCTGCTGCAGATTACCTTGAGCATGAAAGATTTCATCTGATTGACAGTATCTCTCATCATATTGAAAGTGGGAAGATAAAAGCTTTTTCAATCAACAGCATTAATATGGAAAGCTGGCTTAACCGCAATATGCATCCGGCTCATAAAGCAATCAGGCATCAGCAGTATAATGATTATGTGAATAATGAAGTTGTTCCTTTCATAAGGAGCTTTTCATCTCCTGACACTCCGATTATTACAACAGGTGCCTCTCTCGGTGCTTTCCATTCTGCTAACTCTCTTTTCCGCAGACCCGATCTTTTTCAGGGTGTCATTGCAATGAGCGGTACTTACGATTTGAAAAAATATTCAGATGGTTATTATGATGATAATTGCTACTTCAACTCACCTGATGATTATCTTCCAAACCTAACGGATGAAAATGTACTATCACAGCTAAGAAAAAAAACAATAATTATTGCAAGCGGGCAGGGTTCTTATGAAGATCCTGATTCTTCAAGAAGATTATCCGGTATTCTTCATTCAAAAGGAATTCAGCACTGGCTGGATTTGTGGGGATATGATATGACTCATGACTGGCCAACCTGGCGGCAAATGCTTCCTTACTTTATAGGTAATATTAAACTCTGATGAATTGGAATGAAGCTTTTAGAAACAGGAAATTCAGGATTGAATTTGCTGTTACTGTTATTGGGCTGGTTTTGATTCTATCAGCTCTCGCAAACTTCCTGAACTTTATTGAAACAAGAGAAGGTGTTGTTCTTAATGATCCCCTTCTTAAATTATTTGAACCTGTTGATCTTACGTGGTTAACTTTTGGATTGATTTATATTTCTATTATTGCTGCTTTATTTTCTTTCTTTAATAATCCTGTTTTACTTTTAAAAGCATTTCAGAGTTACATAATTCTTGTTGCCTTTAGAATTATTGCAATATATTTGCTTCCTCTAAACCCTACGGAAACAATGATTCCTTTAAATGATCCCGTAGTAGAATTTTTTGGAACAGGACAGCTTTTAACAAAAGATCTTTTCTTTTCCGGGCATACGGCAACGATTTTTCTTTTATTTCTTTTAGCTGATAAGAAAACGTTTAAAGCTTTCTTCCTTATAGCTGTAATTGTTGTGGGTATAAGTGTTTTACTTCAGCATGTGCATTATTCAATTGATGTTTTCGCAGCACCGTTTTTTGCTTATTGTAGTTTTTACATTGTTAAGAGAATAAAAAATAAATAGTCCGTTGGTTTTATCTCGTCCTTTCACATTTCTTTTCATATTTTAACAAAATGAAAACTAAAACTTCAGAATGATGAAACTGGAACCCGCAAAAAGTAAAACAGCAAAATTAATCTATCTTTCTTTTGGAATCCTGTTTTTGATGATAGGAATAATCGGACTTCTTTTGCCAATTCTTCCCGGATGGTTATTTCTTATTCCTGCTGCTTTGTGTTTTGCCAAATTCTCTTCAGGTTTTAACAAGTGGTTAAGAAAAAGAAAATCATTTCAGAAATATTTTTCAGAAACAAAGAGTTAATTGTAAATTAATAATAAAGAACAGAATAAAAATGGAATTAAAAACATAAATAAAAATAATTATGAAAAAATTAATTATCGTTTCGATACTTCTTTTCATTTCATGTTCCAGTACTCAAAATAAAACAACAGGATTATCTCATCCTGAATGGAGCTACAATAAAGTAATCTACGAAGTAAATCTCAGGCAGTATACAAATGAGGGAACGTTCAAAGCGTTTGAAGAACATCTGCCACGATTAAAAGAAATGGGAGTTGGAATTTTATGGTTTATGCCTATCCATCCAATTGGAGAAAAAAACAGGAAGGGGACATTGGGAAGTTATTATTCTGTTAAAGATTATAAAGCAATAAATACTGAATTTGGAACTGAAGAAGATTTTAAAGCTCTTGTAAAAAAGATTCACGGAATGGGGATGTATGTAATTATAGATTGGGTTGCAAACCATACTGCCTGGGATAATATTTGGGTGAATAAGCAGCCTGAATATTACACAAAAGATTCGCTCGGGAATTTCGTTCCGCCTATTGCTGACTGGGCAGATGTAATTGATTTGAACTATGATAATAAAAACTTATGGTTTGCTATGATTGATGCATTAAAATACTGGGTTGAGGAATTTGATATAGACGGTTACAGGTGTGATGTTGCTGCAATGGTACCACTTGATTTCTGGTTTGAAGCAAAGAAAGAGCTTGATAAAATAAAACCTGTGTTTATGCTTGCAGAAGCTTGGGAGCCGGAGCTACATCAGTATTTTGATATGACATACTCCTGGGATACACATCATTTGATGAGTCAGATTGCTAAAGGTAAAAAAAATGTGAATGATTTGGTAGCCAGGCTTGAAAAAGAAAATAAGATATATTCCGAACCTGCTTTCAGGATGCAATTCACTTCAAATCATGATGAAAACACATGGAATGGGACTGTTTATGAAAAATTCGGAGATGGCGCAGAAGCTTTTGCCGCATTAACTTTTTTAATCCCCGGAATGCCTTTAATTTATAGCGGACAGGAAGCAGGTTTGGATAAGAGATTATCATTCTTTGAGAAAGATACTATTGTATGGAAAGAAGATAAATTTAGAGATTTGTATACAACTTTGTGTAAACTAAAAGAAAATAATAAAGCATTATGGAATGGGGAAAAAGGTGGAAAGTTAAATTATAAAAATCCACCTGAAATTATAGGAGATTTGGCTATCGTTCCTCCTCAGAATATATTGGCTTTTGAGAGAGAAGGTGAAAAGGATAAAATATTTGCTATCTTCAATTTATCTGACAGAGCAGAAAAAGTCCCGGTGTCTTGGTATAAAATTGATAAAGATTATAAGAATATTTTTAATGATGAAATTGTAGAAACAAAAGAATTCCATCTTCAACCCTGGGATTATAAAATCTTTTATAAAAATTAAATTAACCTCACCTGTTTCTAAAAGCCTCTTCTTACTAGAGGTTGTGTGAAAATAATAAAATGCTAGTAGCCGCAGGCTTCAGCCTGCGAGATTTAGATTGAAAACGCAACCTGAAGGTTGCGACTACCGTGCGATTCTGAATTTTCACACAACCTCACTAAGGAGAGGATTTAGGTGAGGTTTTCAATCCTTAGATTCAGCCGTTCAAATGCAATTCATTTAGTTCATCTAAAGAAATTATCTTAATTATACCTTAAGAGTTATTTTTAAAAGCAAAATAGAACAAAAGTTCTATTGGTAAGGGAATATGTTTTACAGATATTTCTATAGTAAATAATTATTTTGATTCTAGGAGTATTTAATTTATGAAAGTAAAATTTCTTTTTATAACCATAAAGGATAATGTTGACCGTGTTGGTTTTGGGGGCAGCTTACAATTCCTTTTCTTTGATCCGCAACCGGGATTACCAGTTTCATTCGGGCTAAATCTCGGTTACATAAACTATGGAAGTGAATCGCGAAGAGAACCTTTCAGCTACACAATTCCTGATGTATTTGTAGATGTAGATAGAACAAATAACCTGGTAAATTTTCATCTGCTATTTCAAATAATTTCTCCAACAGGAACATTCAGACCTTATGCTGAAGGGCTATTTGGAGTTTCATATATTTTTACTGAAACATCAATTAAAAGTCGTGATTATGATGAAGTTGCAGCTCAACAAACTTTGATGATTTTGCGTGGAGTTATGGTGCGGGCGGGGGGCTTATAATTCTTTTAACAGATAATGTTGGAGAAGATGTTGGGTCATTATATTTAGATCTTAAAGCAAGATACCTTTTCGGCTCAGAAGCAGAATATCTGAAAGAAGGATCGGTGAAAGTTGAGGATGGTAGCCTTAATGTTACCTATGATGTTTCAAAATCGAAAACAGATTTACTGCAAATTCATTTTGGGGTTGTAGCATTTTTTAATGGGGTATTTTAAAATTATTTAATTCAATCGTAGCACAGATTAGTAATCTGTGCTATGTTGTAGTAGCTTTTTAGACAAGACATTTTCCTATCTTAACTAAACTATATTTATCTAAAAATATTTTTTTAAGCTCCTCCTTTGAATAGATTTGGTGAGGCTTTTTATACTATCCTTCCTTATCTTTTAATATATTTGAGCCTGCAAATATTTTTTGTTTATCTAAGTAAGGACAATTAAAATGGCGGTCGTTTCAAAAAATTTTGATGAACTCGCTATCAACACTATAAGATTTTTAGCTGTAGATGGTGTGCAAAAAGCAAACTCCGGTCATCCCGGAATGCCGATGGGCTGCGCTCCAATTGGTTATGTTCTGTATTCAAAGTATATGAATTACAATCCTTCAAATCCCAAATGGTACAATAGAGACAGGTTCGTTCTTTCTGCCGGTCATGGAAGTATGCTGCTTTATTCTCTTCTTCATCTCACCGGATTTGAAGTATCACTTGATGATCTTAAAAGCTTCAGGCAATATGGAAGTATTACTCCCGGACATCCGGAATATCATCTTACTCCCGGAGTTGAAACTACAACCGGACCGCTTGGCCAGGGTTTTTCAAATGCTGTTGGTATGGCGATCTCTCAGAAATATATATCTGCAAAGTTTAATAAAGATGATATAAAGCTGATTGATCATTTCATTTATGGAATATGCAGCGATGGTGATTTGATGGAAGGTGTCTCACACGAAACGGCATCTCTTGCCGGACACTTAAAACTTGGCAATCTCATTTTCTTTTACGATGACAATGATATTAGCATAGATGGCAGTACTGAACTTTCTTTTACAGAAAATGTCGGGAAAAGATTTGAAGCTTACAACTGGCATGTTCAGCATATAGAAGATGTAAATGATATTGAAGTAATTGAAAATGCAATTAAGGTTGCGCAGAAGGATGACAGGCCTTCAATTATTGTAACCAGAACTCACATTGGATATGGAAGTCCTAATAAGCAGGATACTGCTGAGGTTCATGGCTCTCCTCTTGGTGAAGAAGAAGTTAAGCTGACTAAGAAAAACCTTGGCTGGCCGGAAGATAAAAATTTTTTTATTCCTGATGAAGTAAAGAACTTTTTTGAAGAAGTTAAAAGTAAAGGTGAAGAGAAAGAAGAACAATGGAATAAACTTTTTGAAAAGTATAAAAACAAATATCCTGGTGATGCTAAACTATTTATTGATATGATGAATGGGAATTATGGCGATGAATGGAAATCAAAACTTCCTGTATTTAAAGATGAAGGAAAGAAAATCGCAACCCGTGCCGGCTCAGGAAAAGTATTGAATGCGATTGCGTCTTCTCTTCCTTCTTTGATTGGAGGTTCAGCAGATTTAGCTCCTTCAAATAATACGATGTTGAGCGGCTTCCCGGTTTTCTCAGCGGAGAATTATGGTGGAAGAAATTTTCATTTCGGAGTTAGAGAACACGGAATGGCAAGTATATTAAACGGAATGGTTTTATATGGAGGAGTGATTCCTTACGGAGGAACATTCTTAATCTTTTCTGATTATCTAAGACCTGCAATCCGCCTCGCTTCTCTTTCAGGTATTAGACCAATTTATGTTTTCACACACGATAGTATTGGATTAGGTGAAGATGGTCCAACTCATCAGCCAATTGAGCACCTTTCAGCATTAAGGGCTATACCTAAAGCTTTGGTAATTCGTCCTGCAGATATTAATGAAACAGCTTATGCATGGCAATGTGCAATTGAACATAAAGGTGGTCCGGTTGCATTAATTTTAACAAGACAGGGATTACTTGTACTTGATCAGGGAAAATATCCTTCAGCAAAGAATTTATTGAAAGGCGCATATATTCTCAAAGATTTCGATTTACCAGAAGTGATTTTAATGGCTACAGGTTCTGAAGTAGGTGTAACTTTAGAAGCTGCCGAACAACTTGAAGCATCAGGCATTAAAGCAAGAGTTGTAAGCTTCCCGTGCTGGGAATTATTTGAGCAGCAATCATCTGAATATAAAGAATCAGTTTTACCTTCAGAAGTAAAAGCGAGAGTTTCTGTTGAAGCCGGTGTTAAGCAAGGCTGGGAAAAATATCTGGGTGACTATGGAGAAGCTGTAAGCATAGAAAGATTTGGAGCTTCTGCACCTGTTGAAGTTGTTATGGAAAAATATGGATTTACTCCCGGTAACATTGCTGAAACTGCAAAGCGAGTTTTAGCAAAGTTGGAAAAGCAAGTAAGCTAAAGAGTAGAGAAATAATTCATGAAAAATGTTATTGTTCTTGGTGCAGGAATGGTTGGGAGTGCAATCGCTATTGATCTTTCAAAAAACTTTGAAGTTACTTCTGCAGATTTTGATGAGAATAAATTATCATCACTAAAAGCAAGGAATATTTCCACAGTAAAAACCGATCTTAAAAATAAAAAGGAGCTTTCCGGGATTTTAAAAGATTATGATTTAGTTATTGGCGCTGTCCCCGGTTTTATGGGGTTTGAAACTCTTAAGACTGTTATTGAATCCGGGAAGAACGTAGTTGATATTTCTTTTTTCAATGAGGATCCGTTTAAACTTGATTCACTTGCAAAAGAAAAAGATGTTACTGCTGTGGTTGATTGCGGTGTAGCGCCGGGATTGAGCTTTATTGTTCTTGGTTATCATGCAAAAAGAATGGAAGTTGAATTCTTTAAATGCCTGGTGGGCGGTTTACCTTTTAAACGATCATTGCCTTTTCAGTATAAAGCCCCATTCTCACCGATTGATGTTATTGAAGAATATATGAGGCCAGCGCGTTTAAGAGAAAATGGTTTTGAAGTTATTAAAGAAGCTTTAAGCGGTTCAGAGTTTATTGAAGTTGAAGGCATAGGCACACTCGAAGCATTTAACACAGATGGTTTGAGAACACTTTTGAAAACTATGAAAATTCCCACAATGGTTGAAAAAACACTTCGCTATCCCGGGCATAAAACAGCTATACAGATTCTTAAGCAAGCTGGTTACTTCAGTACTGATTCTGTTGATATTAATGGAGTTAAAATTAAACCAGTTGATCTTTCTGCAAAATTACTTTTTCCTTTATGGAAACTTGAAGAGGATGAACCTGAATTCACTTACATGCAGCTTAATATAAATGGAAAAGAGAATGGTGCTGTTAAGGAATATGTTTATAAGTTGTTCGATCAATTTGATAAAGAAACAAAAACATCTTCAATGGCGAGAACAACCGGTTATACCTGCACTGCAGTTGCCAACTTAGTTCTTAACGGGGAATATAAAAGAAAGGGAATCTCACCTCCTGAATATGTCGGTGAAGATGAAAATTGTTACAGGAAGATTATTGGATATCTGAAAGAGCGGAATGTTATTCTGAAAACTACTTAATGATTGTTCTTCCTGTTTCCATTTTTAATTGTATCATAAGTAGCAATAGCCAGCAAAGTTAAAACAAGAAATATTTCACTTAACATAATTTCACCTTGTTTATTCACCACAAATATCGATGACTACTTTAAACAAAATGTAATGAAATCATTAAGGAATTATTAAGAAATAGCAATTCTATGATAAATTGCATTAAGCAGATTAGAAATGAAAGAAATTGATTTTAATCAACTAAAAGAAAGATTACCAAAGTATCCCGAGCTTATTGATAAAGATGAATATTTTAATTCATCTGTTTTAATTACGATTGCGAAAATAAATAATGAGTATTGCTTTATTTTTGAAAAAAGAGCTGCTGGAATAAGGCAGGGTGGAGAAATTTCTTTTCCTGGAGGTGAGTTTGATAAGAAGATAGATAAAACTCCTCTTGATACTGCAATCAGGGAAACAATTGAAGAGCTTGGAATAAGCAAAGAAAAAATAAAAGTAATTGGGCAGCTTGGAATATTAATGATCCCCGGAGTATTGGTTGAATCTTTTATTGCCGAAGTTGAAATAGAAAATCTTGATGAAATTAATTTTGATAAAACAGAAGTAGAAAAAATTTTTGCGGTTCCGGTTTCTTTCTTTAAAGAGAACCCTCCGGAAGTTCATCATGTAAGATTAGAAGCTCACCCGTTTTATATTGATGATGAAGGAAATAAAATTGAGCTTCTTCCTGTAAGAAAAATTAAATCTGCCTGCAAGATATTCTAAACCGTGGGGGCATATTAAAAGGAAAGTTTATTTCTATAATTATGATGGAGAAGTGATCTGGGGATTGACGGCGGCTATTGTTAAAAGAGTTGTTGAGCTTTTGTAGCCACGCCATTTACGTCATGGATGTAAATAACTAAAAACTTATTTGGTTTAGCTACAATTATATAAGAATTTTTGGCTAAAGCCTTCATTATTTGTGGGCTTCTTTTTCCCCGACATAAATGTCGGGGCTATTGAATAGTAATATTTTCTAAAGGTTATGGCTATTAAAAGGTTATCCATCCTTCAAAGTTCTCTGCAAACCATTTAATAAATTATCGGCTTTCTTTCCTTCTTCTTCAGGGACAAGCTCTTTATACTTGAATAATGCATTTACAGCGTCTTTGTATTCTTCATTTAAAGCATAAACAAGAGCAAGGTTGAAATAGATGTTAGAAAAATCAGGTTCAATCTCTGCCGCAATTTCATAGTGAAGTTTTGCAAGCTTGTAATCATTAACCTCGAAATAAAGATTAGCAAGATTGTAATGAGCTTCAAGGTGCCGTGGTTCGAGTTGCAGGCATTTTGTAAAATAATCAAATGCTTTAGTCACATTCCTGTTTTTAGATTCAAGTATTCCAAGATTACAGCATGCATCAGCAACAGAATCATTTTCAAGAATTGCTTTAAGATAAGCTTCCTGTGCGCCGGGATTTCCCTGTTCATCAAGAACCAAAGCTTCTTCAAAAGAAGTGAACCTTGAAGGAAGGTGGTGAATCTGTGGTTCATTTGCCCTGAATAGATTTAGCTGCCCCTTTTTTTCAAGATTTTTCTTTTTTCTTGCCCTTTTATAACCAAGCTTAGGCGGTGTCGGTGTAACCTGTAACTGAATTACTTTTGCCATTCGTTAAAATCTTTCCCACAAAATTAAGCACTTTTTCTCTTTTTTATCTTACTGTTTTTTGCTGCAACTTTTTCTTTCTTCTTCTCTCCCTTTGCTTTAAGCATCGGCTTCTTTTCTTTCTTTGCAATTTCAATACTCTGCTTTAAAGCTTTCATCATATCAACAACAGGAGTAACTTCTTCTGTAATCGTAACAATTTCTTTCCCTTCAATCTTTGCTTTTATCATTTCCTTAACTGCATCCTGGTACCTGTCCCGCAAATCAATTTTTGAAAGTGACTTTGTCATAGAATCAACTAAAGTTTTAGCCAGCTTTAATTGCTCTTTATCAGTTTTAACATCAGTTAGTTCCGGTACATCTTTCATTTTTCTTAATTCATTTGGATAACGAAGCTTGTACATAACCAAACCATTTTCAAATGGTGCAAGCATAGCAAAGTCTTCGCGGTCCCTAATAACAATTCTGCCGATCGCCATTTTACCGGAAGCTTCTAAAGTTTTATTTAGCAGAGCATAAGCCTGTGATGCAACTTCTCCATCAGGTCCAATGAAATAAGGTGAGTCGTACAACATCGAATGAACTTCTGAAGCGCTGACGAATCCTTCAATCTCAATTATCTTTGTGCTTTTGATTTTTACTTTTGCGAAATCATCGGGTTCAATTATTGCATACTGGTCAGGCTCGTATTCATAACCCTTCACAATTTCTTCTGCGGATAAAGACTTTCCGCACTTTTTGCATTTCTTATCGTAGCCAACTCTTCCGCTGTCTTCTTTGTGCAGTTGATTGAAGCTTACAGTTTCGTTTGTGTCAATTGCACTATAAAGCCTGATTGGAATAGTTACAAGGGAGAATCGTATATGTCCGGTCCATATAGCTCTCATTATTTACCTCGATGATTGTTAAAAATGCGTATAAAAACTTATAAATGGTTATAAAGATTACTATTTAATAACTAAATAATCAATAACTATACCTCACAATAAGAAGCAAGCAGGCAACTGACAACTATTTCGTTTGATTAAATAAATCGGCAGTTAATTCTGAGATAGAGTTATAAACAGGAACTTTGCATCCAAGTAGTGTTGCTTTGCTCTGATGTCCATCGGCAATAAGTACACAATCAGCACCGATTTCTGATGCAACTTCGTGATCATGTTCTGTATCGCCAATTAAAAGTACTTTGCCATTTCCGTTATTGATTTTTTTTATGAGATTCTTTCCAAGTTCAACTTTACTTGTGGCGTAAATGTTATCATGCCCGACTATGTGAGTGAAAAAATCATTTAAATTAAAATGTGTAATTACTTCTATTAAAGTATGATGAGGATATGCTGAAAGAACAGATTGGTTTAATCCATTTCCTTTGAGCATTGTTAAAGTTTCCATAACACCAATATGAAGCAAACTTTCCGATCTTCTTCTTTCATATTCACCCATCCATTCCAAACCAACTTCCTCAAAAGTGTATTGTGAAAAATCAAAACCCGCTTTTTCATAATAATTCCGGATAGGGAAAGTAAAAATATTTCTGTAAGCTTCAATTGAAAGTGGATTGAGATTTTTTTTAACAAGAATATTATTAACGATATCAACACAAACGCTGACATCGTTCAAGAGAGTTCCGTTCCAATCCCAGATAATATGTTTATAATTTGAAATCATTGAGATAAAAATAATGAACTCAGATTATCTAACCAATTATCATAATTTATTTGTCCTTTTTACTAATCGTGCATAATTTTAACATTTCAAAAGGGAAAAAATGTTTAGTAAGAAGGAAAAGAACACAATATTTATATTATCATTTTTTAACATTATTAATACATCTGTTTTCAAATGCATTTTCTATTATCAATAGGGTATAAAATGAGATTATTAATTTTCTTTTTAGTTTTTTCAAATCTTTTCTTTGCACAGGTAAAGAAAGAAGATGTTAAAACAATTTTACTCAGCAACGGGATGAAGATACTTGTGCTTGAAGATCATTCAATACCAAATGCAAACATGTATTTGTTCTGGAAAGTTGGCTCAAGGAATGAATACCCTGGAATAACAGGCTTATCTCATTTCTTTGAGCACATGATGTTTAACGGTTCTAAAAATTATGAACCTAAAATGTTTGATGTTGTTATGGAAGCGAATGGGGGAACTAACAATGCATATACAAGCGAGAATGTTACCGTTTATACAAACTGGTTTCCAGGCAGCAGCATTGAAACAATTTTTAAACTGGAATCTGACAGGATTTGCTGTTTGAATTTTGATGATGAAATGATTGAGAGTGAAAGGGGAGTTGTACTTTCTGAAAGAAGTACAAGTCTTGAAAACAGCAACTACTCTTTATTAGGTGAACAAGTACAGGGATCTGCATTTTTTGCTCACCCTTACCGCTGGCCTGTAATTGGTTATGAATCCGATATAAAGAATTGGAAGAAGGAAGATCTCCAGGAATATTTTAAAACTTATTACGCACCAAACAATTGTGTCGTTGTAATATCGGGAGATGTTACCCTGGCAGAAGTAGATAAACTTGTAAAGAAATATTTTGAACCAATTCCCAAAGGAATTCCTCCAAGGGAAATACATACTGTTGAACCTGAACAGTTGGGGGAGAAGCGAGTTGTGGTTCATAAAGAAGTATCATCTCCAAACGTTATGATTTGTTATCACGTACCGGAGAGTAAATCTGAAGAGTATTATTCTTTGAGTCTCCTCAATTCAATCCTTTCATCCGGCAATACTTCAAGATTGTATAAAGCCTTAGTTGATGAAAAACAATTAGCAACTGCTGTTTACACTGAATTGAGTTATTCATTTGATCCTTACTTACTGACTATTTATGCGATCTGTAATGATGGCGTTACCCCCGATAGTCTTGAAAGAGCAGTTTATGAAGAGATTGATAAAATTATTAATGAAGGTATTACAGATCATGAATTACAAAAAGTTAAGAACCAAAAGTTGGTTGAATTTTATAAAGCTTTGGAAACAATAAACGGCAAATCAAATACAATAGGAACTTATGAACTTTTCTTTGGAGACTATGCAAAACTCTTTAATGCTGCGGATGAATATAAGAAAGTAATACCGGATGATCTTATTAATGTAGCAAAAAAATATTTCATCAAAAATAATCGTACAATTGGATTTTTAATTTCACCGGAGGAGGAGGAGAAATGAAAAATTCAATAAAAAATTTATTTTTCTCTTTATTTATTTTTTCTCTACATCAACCTTTAGTAAGCCAGGCAAATAATTTTAAACTCCCAGAATACGAAAAATTTACTTTACCCAATGGCTTAACAATTTATCTGATGGAACAACATGAAGTTCCGTTCATTAATGTATCAGCTATATTTTCCGCAGGTTCGGTAAAGGACGGTATTCAGTATGGATTATCCGCTTTAACTTCTGAATGTTTATTATTCGGAACAGAGAATTATACTAAAGACCAGATTGAACAAATTGTAGATTTTCATGGTGCTGAACTGAATACTTCAGTTTCACTTGAGTATGCTACTCTAAATTCTTATTTCCTTAAAGATGATCAGGATGAACTATTTCCTTTAATAAAAGAAGTGATTGTTAATCCTGTTTTTCCTGAAAATGAATTTGAAAAAAGAAAACAAAGATGGCTCGTTGAGCTTGAACAGGATAAGGAAAGTCCGAGAAGAGTTATTAGATCTTATTTTAATAAATTCATTTTTGAAAATGAACCTCTGGGTAATCCGGTTTATGGTACAAAATTAACCATATCCAAACTTTCAGTAAATGATGTTGCGAATTTTTATAAACACAATTTTAAACCGGGTAATTCAGCAATTGCTGTTGTGGGTGATTTTTCTACTTCCGAAATGAAAAAGAAAATTTCTGATTTATTAAGTGATTGGAAACCTGAGCAAACTCTGATGGTTACCGATATTCAATTCGAATTGCCTGCGCTTGATAAAAGCCGTGTTCTACTTATTAATAAGGATGATTCACAGGAAACAACATTTTATATTGGACAATATGGAATAACAAAAAATCATCCCGAAAATATTTCTATCCAGGTAATAAATACAATTCTGGGTGGAAGGTTCACGTCTTGGCTGAATTCCGAATTAAGAATTAATAGCGGATTGACTTATGGAGCAGGAAGCACTTTTAGTTCATACAGAACTTCCGGAACATTTAATGTCAGCAGCTTTACAGAAACATCAACTGCAATTGAAGCGATTGATCTTGCGCTTGAAGTGCTTAAACGGCTTCATACAAATGGTATAGATGAAGAAACTCTGAGCTCTGCAAAGAATTATATTAAAGGATTGTTCCCATTAGATTATGAAACATCGGGAGATCTTGGATCTCTTCTTGTATGGATGTTTTATTATAAAATAAATGATTCCTTTATAAATGATTTCCAGAAAAAAGTTGATGAACTAGCTCTTGAAAAAGCTAATGAAATAATTGCGGACTTTTTTCCTAAAGAAAATCTTCAATTTGTTTTAATTGGAAAAGCTTCAGAACTCCGGGATAAAGTTTCAAAGTACGGAGAAGTGATTGAGAAAGAATTAACTGATGATGGATTTTGAGATAAATTAAATATGAGAATGTGATATCAGCTAAAATTCAGTTTAACTGAGGATTTTGGATATTTTATATATGATTTTTTGCTTTAAATAATTTATTTAAAAAAGTCGGTAAAACAGAGCAATATCACATAAATTATTTTTACTTTCAAAAAAATAAAAAAAATATTTTTTAAAATGGACAGTTTAGTTGACAAATGAACTTGAATATATTATTTTAGTATTGACTCTGATAAAGGGTCTCCCCCATACCCTTTATCTTAAGGAGTTAAAGCCTGATGATCGCCCGATTATCGGGCTTTTTAATTTTAAAGCATCATTTTTTTTGAAGTTAATAAATATTCTTGAAATACAGCAATGTTTATTTTAAATTGAATCAGGATTCTAAATATTTAGATGGGGGGTAATAATTTCTCTAAATCAGACTCCATTATCTCCTCAATCTTTTTTTAATAAATAATTTTCAGGAGGTTAAAATGAAAATTTTTCGCATGAATCCTCTCCAAAGTAATTCGGGAGGAAAAACAGCAGCATTTTTTGATATACAGACAGATGATGGTATAATCATAAAAGGCTTTAGAATAGTAAATGGTTCTAATGGTTTGTTTATTTCTTCTCCCGATGAAAAAGGAAAAGATGGGAAATATTATGAAACAGTGATATTACCTAAAGAAATGAAAGAGAAATTGGAAAAGGTTGCATTAGAGGAATACAATAAAACAATGAAGGGATAAATTAAAAAACCGTAGAACAGATTGTTAATCCGTTCTACGGTTTGTTTTTTACATATCAAACTTGAATTTCTTATCGTGTATTGCCAGCTCAATTAATCTATCAAGTTCACCTTCTACTTCTACAAGTACAAGCTGTTCTGAGTCGTGTGTAATGATGAACATTTTCTTAAAAAGTTCTTCGGGATCTTTACTTACATATATTGCAGTCAATTCATCACTTGAATAAGAACGAACAATATGTCTCCAGCCTCTATCCTGCATTTCATAATCTAATTTATCCATCACACTCTTCTTTTTATTTTTCCTGTCTTTTGTCATAGTGTAAACACCAACCTGTACATTTGAAACCTGTCTCATCTTTCGCTCTTATAGATTCAATCACAGAAGCGGGGATTTTATCTAAAGGAATATTTTTAATACTGTTTGCCGTTCTTTTATATTCTTCCAAAGCTTGCGGAAGATTTTATTCTTATACCGGTCAATAAGAACTTTATAACCTATAGTTTCCAGCATTTTAGTTTAAAGACGTTATGATATATTGAAATGTTACTTTAATTTTTAATTAGTATATAAAGAATAGAAAGAAAGTTTACTAAAGCAGTAGAAAAGATGATGATTGAAATATATAACTGATGTATGGTGGATTTTATATCAGAGTACGGAATGGAGTTGAGTTTACAACTATTACTTTACAAATTCAAAAAACAAATGAATAAACTCATTTCTCAAATTATACGGAAAGTAGGAATGAATTAAACTATCTTTAAAAAAAATTGATTGCTTTAATCCCTAAATGTTCTTAGGTTAAAAGTGTTAACAAATCATACGCATGTTATTATTAGCCAGCCTTTGTTGAGCAATGCAGAGATAAAAAATTAATATTCCCAAATCAAAAACAAAATAAGGAGTCCATTATGAATTTGGTAGAACGGGCAAAGAACATAATGCTCAATCCAAAACAAGAATGGGAGGTAATTAAAGCAGAGAGCACAACTATCGGGGATCTCTTCACCAAATATGCAATCATACTTGCAGCTATACCCGCATTAGCAGGTTTTATCGGCTATTCGGCATTTGGCATTTCCTGGGGTTATGGTACAATACCGATTCCTGTTGGAACTTCATTAACCTGGGCTGTAATAACTTATGTTACATCTTTAATAGGTATTTTTATTATTTCTTTAATTATTGATGCTCTTGCACCATCGTTTGGTTCAACAAAAGATATGCTTGCATCAACCAAAATAACTGTTTATGGATACACTCCTGCCTGGGTTGCAGGTATTTTTTATATTATTCCGTCGCTGGGGATTCTTGCCGGTTTAGCAGGAATTTATGGACTAGTTTTAATGTATATGGGCCTTCAAAAAATTAAGAATGTTCCGCAGGATAAGATGGCTGGATATTTTATAGCTGTAATTGTAATAACTATTGTTGTTTATGTTGTAATGGGTTTGATTGTAAGAAATGTTGCCTTCGGCGATTATATGATTACTGATTTATAATTTTTAGGGAATGCAAATTAACTTTGCATTCCCATATTTAAAACAAACCCAGTTATTATTTAACCATAATAATTTTATTTATTTT
>CAYNUV010000009.1:0-19144 GCA_964400245.1 uncultured Ignavibacteriaceae bacterium | reverse complement strand
TCATTTGTATTCTCTCCGGATTCTCCCATCCAGATAGGAACATTGTACTTATCCCTGAATTCCAGATATTCTTTAATAACTGATTCATCGGTATCAGTCCAGTACTTATGAAAAGTATAAACAAGTTTGGAATCGAAAGGAGTGCCGAATACTTTGAAGTTACTATCCCATTGTGCCCCGCCAAGAAAAATGAGATGGTTTTTATCTACTTCTCTTATTTCCGATACAATCTTTTTATACAAAGGTTCTAAAAGAGGATTTAATTTTTCCTGATCAAAATAATGTGCTATTGGTTCATTGAGAAGATCGTAGCCGATGATAATTGTTTCATCAGCATATTTAGCTGCAAGTTTTTTCCAGATGGCTGCGGTCAATTCCTGGCTTTCAGGATTTTCATATAAAAATGGATAGCCAAAACTATCATCAATATTATCTCCGGTTTGTCCACCGGGCGCACAGTGCATATCAAGTATAACAAAAAGGTTTTCTTCCCTGCACCAGTCAATTGCTCTGTCTAACAATTCATAACCGGGACCTTCAAGTTTAATTGGATCATCATCTATTACAAAAAGTCTGTAATTAAAAGGGATACGAATTGAGTTAAATCCTGATTGTTTAATAAATTTTATATCATCGCGAGTTATGTATTTATCCCTGTATTCTTTCCAGAATTTTTTTGCTTCATCAGGACCAATTATTTGATCAAAGACTTCATAAATCAATTTTGGTGAAGCCGCATATTCAAATTTGAACATGTAACCTTCAGGAACTAACCAGTTGCCGAGGTTTATTCCTTTAAGTAATAATTTATTCCCGGATATATCAATAATTTCTTTTCCGTTTACAGAAACAAATCCGGATTGAGTAAATGAAAGATTGACTGATAGAATTATTAAAAATATTATTAATAATAATGATGTATTTTTCATTTTTATTCCCCTACTGTGAGATTGAAAGGAAGTAATTGAGAATAAAACATAAGTAAAAATATTTTTGCATAGTTGATATTTTATTAAAGGCTGACCCGGAAAAATAATTTAGGTGAGCATCATTTTTTTAAAATTAAGCCAGCCTCAAATTATAATTTAAATTATTAATGAAGGAATCATTTTATTAATTCAAATTGTGATTCGAGCACATCTCTTGAATTAGTTCCAACAAAGATTTTGAAATTACCTGCTTCACTTACCGGCTTCATATCAACACCGGTAAATCTCAAATCCTCTTCGCTTAAAACAAAATTTACTTCTTTTTCTTCGCCTTTTTTAAGAAGGATCTTTTCAAATCTTTTTAATTCTTTAACGGGACGTGTTACTGAAGCAACAAGATCACGAATATATAATTGAACAACTTCTTCACCACCATAGTTGCCGGTGTTCATTACTTTAACAGAAATGTTAAGTTTTCCGTTATCGGAAATTTTTGTACCGCTGAGTTTAAGATCAGAGTAATCAAACTTTGTATAGCTTAATCCGTATCCGAAAGGATAAAGGGGTGTTAAAGAAAGATCGAGATACTGGGAAGTAAAATGATTCCCTTTATCACCTGGTCTTCCTGTGTTTTTATGATTATAATATATCGGAACCTGTCCCACAGATCTTGGAAAGGTAACTGGAAGTTTACCTGATGGATTATAATCACCAAAAAGCACCTGTGCTAATGCATCTCCTGATTTTATTCCCAGAAACCATGCTTCAACAATTGCCGGAATATTTTGATCGATCCATTCAATTGAAAGAGGCCTTCCATTCATCAGGATAACAACGACCGGTTTACCTGTTTTATAAATTTCTTCAACAAGTTTTTGCTGAACCCCCGGAAGGTCTAACGATGAACGACTGCTTGCTTCACCTGTCATATTTCTTTCTTCGCCGAGACAAAGAATTACAACATCCGATTCATTAGCAGTTTTTATTGCATCCTCAAAGTCTTCAATTGATTTCCCTTCTATTTCACATCCTTTTGAGTAAAAAATTTCTGTTTTACCGGAAACATATTTTCTTAAACCTTCAACAACAGTAATTACATCAACGGGATTACCAAATGCAGACCAGGCGCCTAAAGGATCTTCTTTGGAATCAGCAAGAGGTCCGATTACGGCTATTTTTTTCAAATCTTTTTTTAGAGGAAGCAACGATTTTTCATTCTTTAAAAGAACAATTGATCTCTTTGCAACTTCAAGTGCAGCATTCTGAACTTCTTCACTCATTATATTTTTTGTTTCGCGTTCTTTACTGCAATATTTAAATGGATCGTCAAACAAACCAAGCATAAGTTTTATTCTTAAGATTCTTTTTACTGCCTGATTTATTACTTCTTCAGAAACCTTATTCTCTTTAACAAGTTCTGCAAGATGATTTATAAATGCGCGGGATTCCATATCCATATCCATTCCTGCACTTATGGAAATTTGACCGGCATCTTTTAGGTTCTCAGCAAAACCATGGTTAATCATTTCACCAACTGAATTCCAATCACTAACAACAAATCCTTTAAATCCCCATTCATTTCTTAAAATATCAGTTAATAAAAATCTGTTACCGGATGAAGGAATTCCGCCAATCTCATTGAACGAAGCCATAAAAGTTTCAGCACCGGCATCTACTGCAGATTTAAATGGAGGCAAATAAATATCACGGAAAGTTCTTTCGGATATATCAACAGTGTTGTAATCTCTTCCGCCTTCAGCACCACCATAAGCTGCAAAATGTTTTGCACAGGAAATTATATTATCATTTGAAAGATCACCCTGGAAACCTCTGACACGTGAGTAAGACATAATTGAACCAAGATAAGTATCTTCACCTGAACCTTCAACTATTCTGCCCCAGCGCGGATCGCGTGCAATATCAACCATTGGAGCAAATGTCCAGTGAATTCCGGCTGATGATGCTTCAAGTGCCTGGTAATGTGCAGACATTTCAACAAGTTCAGGTTCCCAACTACTTACTTCTGCTATCGGAACAGGGAAGGTAGTTCTGAAACCATGAATAACATCCAGTCCGAAGATTAAAGGAATTTTTAATCGTGATTCATTCACAGCTATTTTCTGTAATTCATAAGTTAAATCAACACCCGTTGCATTTAGAAATGAGCCGATTTTTCCCTGTTTAATCATCTCTTCATACTCAGAAGATATCTGAACTTTAACCGTTGGACCCCAACCTGATCCATAGGATAATTGGTTAAGCTGCCCGATTTTTTCTTCCAGCGTCATTAAGGAAATTACAGAATCTACTCGGATAGAAATTTGTTCTTCGGGTATTGTCTGAGAAAAATTCCGAGAAAAACCTGAAATAAAGAAACTTATTAAAACTAATTTTATTACTAAAATATTTTTCATTGGGGACTTTTTTACAATATTAATTTTATTAATTAGTATTCACTTTATATAAAGACTCAAATCTCTGAGAATTGGGATTTGTTTATTGCCTTCAATAAAACAGGTTTAACAGAGGCAATTTTTATGCCCTGCAAATTTGGATTTCCTAATAATTGTAGAAGAATTATTTCCTTAATTTTAAGAAACTATGATTGAATGGAAATGCAATTCACTCCTTATCACTTATTATTTTAATAAGTATATTATTAAATTGATAAATGAAAAATGAAATTGTTAGGCAAGCATGGGAGTTGAATGAAATTTGAAAAGCTGGTTTATGTTGTAATTAGTATCATCCTTGTTACTGTTTTTATTCTTTTCAGCTATGTTTTTTCGCCATTCGAATTTGAAAGCGAATCTCTTCAGGCAAAGAAGATTTATTATGTAGATAATATATCTGCTGCCCACCAAAAAGTTATAAACAGATTCAATGAAAAATATAAAGGAGAAATTGAGGTTGTAGCAATCAATCTTTCATTTGATAAATTCAGTACTAATGAAAGGAAAGAACTTCTTGCAAGATACCTTAGAAGCAAAAATGACCGTATAGATATTTTTTCTGTTGATCAGATTTGGATTCCGCGTTTTGCCAAATGGGGTGTACCGCTTGATAAATATTTCAGCGATGAAGAAAAAAAAGAGCTTATATCTTTTGCTACCGAAACATGTTATTACAGTGATACTTTAATCTCAGTTCCACTTTACATCGATATAGCGCTGATGTTTTACAGAGATGATATTTTAAAACAGCTTCCTGATTATGAAGAATTAAAAAATAAAATCGACGAATCAATTACATGGGAAGAATTTATTGATCTAAAAAAAAGATTTAATAATAAGTATCCGTTTTATGTTTTCCAGGCAGATGATTTTGAAGG
This sequence comes from uncultured Ignavibacteriaceae bacterium, assembly GCA_964400245.1. Taxonomy (GTDB): domain Bacteria; phylum Bacteroidota; class Ignavibacteria; order Ignavibacteriales; family Ignavibacteriaceae; genus RBG-16-34-14. The sequence goes on along the minus strand of CAYNUV010000009.1, from coordinate 14,884 downwards.
ACTTCTCTGCTCCTTTACAGAATTAATGGCAAACCAGGATAATCCTGTTATAACCAAAGACTCAATCTATCTTGAAACTGATGAAGGGAAAAAAGCTCTTCAATTTCTTGTTGATATTGTCAACAAGTATAATTTATCTCCTAAAGAAGTTATACAGTTTAAAGAGAATCCAAGTTATCACTACTTTACAGAAAATGATGGAATTTTTTTGCGCGGCTGGCCTGGTTTTTTAAGTACGGATAATAAAGCTCTTAATGATAAGCCGGAGATATTAAAAAATCTGGGAAGAGCGCCACTTCCTCATTTAAAAGGATCTGAACCCGGTTCGGTTTATGGTGGCTGGAATCTTATGATCTCTAAATTTTCTACTAAAATTCCGGAAGTAATTAAGTTTGCACAGTTTCTTACAAGTGAAGAAGCACAGAAAATTATGTTTGAGGAAGGTGGTTATCTTCCTATAAATAAAAAGGTGTACTCAGACAGCGTTTACATTAATTCACACCCGGAACTTAAATTTTACTACAAGCTCCTTGAACAAGGTATACATCGTCCTTTTCTTGAACAATACACAAACGTTTCGGATATACTTTCATATTATATTAATCTTGCTATAAAAAAAGAAATAACTGTTGATGAAGCGCTTAAAACTGCTACCGAAAAAATCAAATCGAATACAATTTTTATAAAATAACTTCCCGGTAAAGCTATGAAAAAGAATAAGTTAATAGAAAAGTTTAGACAGTACCATTTTGAATTCAGGCATATAACGGTGCTGTTTGTAATTCTTTTTGCGTTCCAGCTTATTGTTTCTTTTATAAACAAAGCATCTGTAAAAAATTTTATTGGTAAAACACAGGACTGGTATCAAAAAGATTCTGCTGAAGAACTTGCTAATATGACATCAACATCAATTGAACTTTTACTTGAGGCAATAAATCCAAAATCAAAAGTTGATAATGAAGAAGCAAACAAGATTACTCAGTCCTTTGATATAATTTTCAGTCAACAGGTTTTAAAACATAATATCCAGGAAATTTGCATTCTTGTAAAAAGAGGAGATGAGATTTACGCAATTGATGATGGAAAAGTATTGTATTCATTTTTATTTGAAAATAATAATAATGCCCTGCTGAATAATGAGAATCATCTGGGGGCAATTAATATGTATGGAAAGATTGAAGAAGAGATGCACAATAAAGAACAGATTCAGAGCATCCTTACAGAAAAACAAACCTTCCATATTTTTGTTCCTTTTGTTTTACGCGGAGAATATATTGGCGCAGTGTACATGAAGAATACACCTGATTTTTCTTTTATCAGTAAACAGGTAATCAGCAACTATGATGAAACTTCTGTTATTTATCTTTCACTTATATTGCTTGGATTGCTTGCAATGTATTTTATTTCTTCCTACACAGTGAAGGAAAGGGATGATGCACAGAAACTTCTCTTTGATGAACACGAAGAAAATATTAAAAAGCAGATCACTTACGAAAAAGAATTAGTATTTACAAAGAGAATATATCATACGCACCACAAAGCTGAAAAAGTAATGGGATTTATCAAGGAAGATCTGCGGAAACTTTCTCCTGAAAATATAAATGAAATTAAATACAGGGTAAGTAAATATTCTAATTTTATTTCCCGCGTTATTTATGATATGAAATGGTTTGATCCGCCGATCCAGGCTATCAGGAATTCCGTTTTTAGAACTAATCTTAATGAAGTTATAAAATTTATGGTTGAAAATATTTTTCAAAGAGTTTCCTCAAGATCAAATGTTTTTGAGATTAAGCTTGAACCGGACCATAACCTGCCTTTAGTTCCGGTTAATGAATTTGTTGTATGGGAAATAATTGAACCGCTGATTCAAAATAGTATTGATCATGGAGGTGAACAGGAACTGATCATTAGAGTTAAAACTGTTTATGATAAAGAATCGGGTAAATCAAAAATAATAATTCAGGATACCGGGAAAGGAATTCAAACGGAACTTTTAGAAAAAAATGAGAATGGTATAAAAAATATTTTTTTGGAAAACGTTACCACTAAAAAACCAAGTTTACAAAATACAGGTTATGGATGCTATATTGCATTTGAAATGTCCAAACGATGCGGATGGGATATTGATGCTGAGAACCTGCCTTCAGGTGGAGCTGTATTTACATTAATAATTCAAAATTAAACAGGGAATATAAATGACAGAATTTAAAAAGATACAGATTCTTTTGATTGAAGATGAGGAATATGATGTAAGGAGAGTTAAGAACACTCTAAGACCATTTGATGACAGGATATCAATTCATGATATTGTTTCAGATGGTAAAACCGCACTGGAATTATTAAATACCAACAGGCGATTGTATGATGTTGTAATTATGGATTTCCAGATTGCCGGTGGTCTAATGGGGGAAGCTCTTATTCAAAGAATAAAAGAAATCGATCCTTCGCTGCAGATTATTGTAATCACTAAAATGACAATCAATATTTCAGACTACAACTTTGCCAACAGGTTAATTAAAGCAGGAGCTTACTGGTACTGTACAAAATATCCCGTTGATATTGAAGAATACATTTATCAGCCCACCGATTTTGTATTGAGTATTTTTAATGCACATGAAAAATGTTTGCTTGAGAGAGAGCGGTCAAAATCAAACCAAAAGCTGATTAAAAATGTTGAAGATATTCTGTTTCAGAAAAAAATAGTTGGAGAATCAGAATCGATTCAAAAGCTGAGAGAAGAAATTAAAAAATTTGCACAGAGTAATGTAAATACACTTATCAGAGGTGCATCGGGAACAGGGAAGGAACTTGTAGCTTATAACATCCACTATAAAAGCCAGAGGAAGTTTGAAAACTTTGTAATAATTAATTGCGGCAGCTTGCCGAATGATCTTGTTGAAAGTGAATTATTCGGATATGAAAGGGGTGCATTTACCGGTGCTGATAAAAAAAAGCTGGGTCTCTTTGAAGTTGCCAATAATGGTACTGTTTTCCTGGATGAAATAACTGAACTGCCACTTACAGCTCAGGTTAAACTTTTAAGAGTTATACAGGATGGTGAGATAGAGAAAATCGGCAGAACTGAAAAACTGAAAGTTGATGTCAGAATTATTGCTGCATCAAACAGGAATGTTGAAGAAGAGGTGAAGGCTAAAAGATTCCGCGAAGATCTGTATTACCGTCTAAATGTTCTTCCTATTTATGTACCTGAATTAAAACAACGGAGAGAAGATATCCCGTTATTAATAGATTATTTTATGACCAACATAAGTATAGATATGGTACGTGATAAACCAGTTATCCAGGATGATGCTATGAAACTCTTAATGGATTATGACTGGCATGGAAATGTCAGAGAACTCAAAAATGTTGTTCAAAGATTTTTATTTTCAGATGAACAAATTATAACTCCTTCTCTTGTTAAATATGCCTTAGGAATAAACTTGAAAGAGGAAGATAATAATATGATAAGGGAATTTTTCAGTACTTCCAAAATCCTTTCACTCAGAGAAATGGAAATATATATAAGACAAAAATATTTTCAGTTTATAAGAGAGAATTCGGAGTCCGATTCCGAAGCTGCAAAAAAATTGGGTTTAGCTCCTTCAAACTATCACAGGATGTCTAAGGAAATAGGATTGAAGTAAAAACATTTTTGAAATTTTGCTTATCAATTTAATAAGCATCGCTTATTAGTTTAATAATTTCTAAACAATCTTTTTACTCTTCTTTTATATAATCTTCAAATAATCTTTCATATTGCAGTGGTATTAGTGGTATTATAGTTGCCATTTGAAAACTAATTTTTCAGGGCAAATATTATCTCCGGATTTTTAAGGATTAAAATATGAGAGTTTTTACGAATTTAATTCTTACTTTTTTTGTATTCCTTTTACTTAATAGCATATCAATTAAAGCTCAAACAAATAAATTAGAAGCAACATTACAATTGCAGAATGTTGATGGAATAAATATACCTTATCAGAATGGAATCCCTCTTCCTTCTTTTGAAAAGCAGGATAGATTTATAATTAATCTTGAAGGCGAATGGAAGAAAGAAAGATTTGCATCCAACTCTGATATTACAATGGCTAAAAGAGATTCAGTTGGAATGGCTGCTCTTATTAATGAAGCACAGAACAGGCATCTTGCTGATTATGATGACAGCGGCTGGCTGACTAAAAATCTTCCGGCAGTTGAAAACACAATGCACACTTATCCCACAGTTCCTGAGTTTTACGAAGATGGAGTTTGGTACAGGAAATTTTTTTTTGTTGATGATTCTTTAAATAATCCAAATTATAGTTTTTCAAAACTAATTTTTTATGCTGTTAATTATGTTGCGGATGTCTGGATAAACGGCAACTATATTGGTTACCATGAGGGAGGCTATACTCCTTTTTCATTTTTTGTTTCCGGGTATCTGAATTATGGCGATACAAATACAATTGCTGTACGTGTGGATAATATTCCATGGGGAAGCAGAAATGATATCGTACCATATACAACAAGTGATTGGTTTAATTACACAGGAATTATTCATGATGTTTATTTGGAGTTTTCAAATGTTATTTCCACAATACGTGCCGATGTTGTTCCGTTAAGTATCAACGGAGATATTCAAACTACAATAACTTTGTTCAGGGATTTTGATGTTCCTTTAAATGTTAATGTATCATTGGAAATTTTTAATGCAGCAATTGACTTGAACAATATAACATCCGAAAAAGCTTCAGAATTGATTGGAAACCCTGCAAGCTTTACAGGAACTTCACAGACATCACTTTCGATGATGGATTATGTTAATGTGTGGAGAACTAATTTAAATATTTCCAATCCTCAAATATGGACTCCGAAATCTCCTAACCTTTATATTATGAAAGTTGTTCTTAAAAATAATAATGGAGTGCTTGATGAATTCTATACTCAATTTGGAATAAGGACAGTTGCTGTTGACAGCAATAAATTTCTGCTAAACAATAGAATTTCTTTTCTAACAGGTGCAGCAAGACATGAAGATCATCCTCAGTTTGGAAGAAGCGTTACTAAAGATATTATTTATAGTGATCTTGAAATAGTGAAAAGCCTGAATGTTAATCATCTGCGGACTGCTCATTATCCCAATCATCTTTATACCTATTTAATTGCAGATAGATTGGGCATAACAATCATGGAAGAAATTCCTGTTTACTGGTTTGATCAGGCCGAACCATGGTTAATACAAAACAATGAGCGCAAAATTCATTTACAGATGTTCAGAGAAATGGTATTTAAAGATTATAACAGGCCATCAATTATTCTCTGGAGTACATCTAATGAATGTAAAGAAGAAACCAACAGGTTGATTTACAATCAGATGATTAAAGAGGATATTAGTGAGAATTATAATGATCACAGATTAGTTTCTCAATCTTCTGCTGCAGATAATCCTGGGCCGACCGATATAACACAAGCACCATTAGATATTGCCGGATGGACATTATATTTTGGAATTTTTCATGGCGGAACTTACTACGGCGGAACAATTAATTTTTTGTTCCAGGCAAAAAATGCTTTCCCTGATAAACCAATCATAGATACTGAGTTTGGATATTGGTCATCGGAAAATGGTTCTACAACTCAGGAACAGGTAACAGTTTTTACAGAGACTTTTAACGCATTTAAATTTTTTGCAGCATTAAACCAGGATGGTACTTTAAATCCAAACGGAGCTTTAATGGCATGCACATGGTGGTGTGTATTTGACTGGTACCGAATGAGTCTGGGTTATCAGAGTATGGGTTTGTATAATATGGGAAGGGATACTGCAAAAACTGTAGCTTCAACTCTTCGTTCTTCTTATCTCCCGTATTATAGCATGGATGGAATTCCTGTAAATATTGATGAACCTGCAAATCAAAATTATCCTGTTTCATTTGAGTTGCAACAAAATTATCCGAATCCTTTTAACCCAACAACAAATATTGTTTATAGCATACTTGAAAAAACAAAAGTAACACTTATAATTTATGATATACTTGGGAGAGAAGTTGCAATTCTTGTTAACGAGGAAAAGGCACCCGGAGTTTATACTGAAAAGTTCAATGCTTCTGATATTGCCAACGGATTGCCCAGTGGAGTTTATATCTATAAACTTAAGACAAAAAGTTTTATTAGTGTAAAGAAAATGGTTTTGATAAAGTAACATTGATTGCTTATTAAAATAATAACTGTTGCTTATTATTTTAATAAGGGAATCGGTTATCAAACAAGTCATTAGTAAACTTAAAATAATTTTAGAATGAATAAAGATATGGCATTGTTTGTGAAACTTATCATCAAAATGTGAGCGGCAAAGTTGTCTGATAATTTTTCTTCTGTTGATAGTTTAATTCTTACAGCATATTTAATAATTGTATTAAGTATTGGATTTTACTATTCCAGGAAAAAAGATAAAAATTTTTCTGATTATTTCTTATCCGGGAAAAATGTTGGTTGGGTTGCTGTGGGTTTATCTTTATTTGCCACTAATATTTCAAGTGAACATTTTATCGGTCTTGCAGGTTCCGGTGCGACACGTGGTTTATCAGTTGCACAGTTTGAGCTGATGGCTATTTTCATTCTGATAATTTTAGGCTGGCTTTTTGTTCCTGTTTATTTGAAATCAGGTGTAGCAACGATTCCTGAACTTCTTGAAAAAAGATTTGACAGGAAATCCCGCAAATTTTTAGCTTCTCTTTCAATTGTTATTTACATCTTAACTAAAATCTCAGTTACAATTTTTGCCGGAGGAATTCTTTTTTATAAAATCTTTGGAGTGAGCATTTACACGTCAGCAATTATAATTGTTTTGATTACCGGATTATACAGCGTAATTGGTGGAGCTACTGCTATAGTGCGAACACAGGTATTCCAGGCAGTATTACTTATAGCCGGTGCATTAATTTTAACTATATTTGGATTAAACGAAGTAGGGGGATTTTCAGCATTACAGGAGAAACTTCCAGCAGATTATTTTATTATGTTCAAACCTGCTTCTGACCCTGACTTCCCCTGGACAGGAATTATTTTTGGTGCACCAATTATTGCTTTCTGGTACTGGTGTACAGATCAATATATTGTTCAAAGAATTTTTTCTGCGAAATCAATAGAAGATGCAAGGCGAGGTTCTATATTTGCTGCTTTCCTTAAAGTGCTTCCTCTGTTTATACTTGTTCTTCCGGGATTAATTGCTGTTGCATTGTTTCCTGAGATAGTAGGCGATGAAGCTTATCCTGCTTTACTTGCCAGCAGTATTTTACCAGTTGGTTTAAAAGGATTAGTAATTGCAGGTTTACTTTCTGCAATAATGTCTTCACTTGCAGGAGTATTTAATACAACTGCTACTTTATTTGTAAATGATTTTTACTTACCAAAATATCCAAAAGTTAATGAACGAAAATTAGTTTTAATAGGCAGATTATCTACAACAATAATTGTTATCGTTGCTATACTCTGTGTTCCACTTGTTAAGATAATAAGTTCTCAGATGTATTTATATCTTCAAAGTGTGCAGGCTTTTATCAGTCCACCTATTACAGCAGTTTTCTTGTTTGGATTAATATCGAAAAAAATTAATTCTAAAGGTGCTTTCTGGACTTTAGTAATTGGCGAAATAATCGGATTGTCGCGTTTATCAGCAGAGATTTTTCACAATCTGGGATATGTTGACAATCCATTACTTGTGGCTTATACAAAAATAAATTTTTTACATTTTGCAGTAATTCTTTTTACAATATCTACCTTTTTAGTTTTTGGAATCAGTTACCTGACAAACAAGATTGAATTAAAGACAAAGAACAGAATTCAGTATTCTCTTAAAGATTCCTTATCAGAAATAACACTTACATTTCCGGCTTTTAAAAAAGTTAGTGAATACAGAATGAATGTAATTATGTCGGCAGTAATTGTACTTATAGTAGTAAGTGTTTGGAGTTTGTGGAATTAAAATTTGAAAATAACTGTTATCACAGTATACAAAACAAAAGGAGGCAATATGAAAAAAGCGTTAACTATTCTTTTCATTCTATTCATTGCGTCGTTTTCTCGTGCGCAATGGGTAGTAGAGTCTTTCGACAATGCAGTCGGAACTACTTTTTCTGATCCGGCTGTATTAAATACTAATTTCTTCACAAATGGGCCTACAGCTTTCTTTAATTTATCAAATGATCCTGAACATTACGAAGGTACAGGATCAATGAAAATAGATTACAGGGTTGAAGCTTTCGACAGCTGGGGTGGTTATATTGTTAGAACTTCAGTTGTAGGAGCTGCCGACACTCTTCCATATATAGATTTGTCAACCGGTACCCATCTTAGTATGTGGTATAAAGTTCTTGATACAGTTGCAATGTCTGCAACCGGAAATACATTTATGGAAATAAAACTTGCTGAATATAATGATGAAGGACGAGACTTATGGGTACATCATACTACTTTAAACCTTTCGGATAATTCAAACACATGGCAGAATATTATGATTCCTCTGGAACAAAATCCTGATAATACCCTAGGTTTTTCACGTCAGGATGATGCAAGTAGTGGCGATGCAGTACTTCAGTTGGATAAGGTTAAAGGATTTGAGATTACATCTGTTTACTTAACTGCAGGTAACCCCACTACTCCTCCAACTGCTATCGGTTCTGTTCTATGGGATAATTTGCAATTAGTAGGAAACCGCTATACTCCATTCACTACTTTTGATGATGTTGCTTCTGGTTTCTTTACAAATGATCCATTCACGGGTTCAATTACTTTAGCAAATAATACATCTGATTTTGTTGAAGGAACTGGCTCAATGCAATTAGCTTATATGGTTAACTGCTCTGAGAGTTGGGGTGGTTATCTTAATATGACCAGACCTCTTACCGTTCCGCCTGATAGTTTTGGCGAAAGAACAGCACTTGTTTTATATATTAAAAATCAAACGGCTCATACAGGTACTGCTAATCGTTTAACGATGAGATTTTTTGTTATTGAAAATAATACAGGAGTTGATGAAAATTGGGTTTGTGAAGTACCAATCGATCTTTCACAAACTTCAGGATGGACAAGGTATTATATGCCGTTAAAATCAGAACCAACTTATATAGATCCTGATAATCATCAGCATTTCCCGGCAAATGGTTTTGCTCAAACATGGTGGGCTACATCAGGTGATGGTCTATTCAATCCTGAATCAATTGTATCATGGAAAATAGAATTATCCGGTGGTGGAAATGAATATGGTGCACAAGGCGAACAGTTTACAGGTACATTATTATTTGATGTTCTGCAGCAATCAGGATTCCAGTTTGCTGATAATGTTGCTCCAAATGCACCGGAAAATATATTAGTCGTTCCGGGAACATATACAAATTTAGTTACCTGGTCAGATGTTCCTGATGAAACCAGCGAAAGATATAATGTATATGCAAGTATGTCACCTATTTCTGATCTTAATGATCTGGATGTTGATTTAATCGGATCAAATATTCTGGAAGGTATCCAGGTATTCAATCATTTAATCATTTCTCCTTTAACGAACCAGAGCGTAACATATTATTATGCGATAGTATGCGAAGATAGAGCAGGCAATGAAGGTGAGGCGGGTTTTTCTCCACCGATTACAAATACAGCAAAAGGTGTTGCTGTTGTTTCAGAAGTTGTACCCGCATTTGTTGCAGATGGCAACTTAAGCGAATGGCAGAGTATTAAGCATTTCAGAATGAATCCTCAGGATGGCACAGGTATAATCCATACCAATACAATTATTACAGATAGCTCGGATTTAAATGCAAAAGTATGGGTAGCTATTGATGCAAATTATCTGTACGTAGCATATGATGTTGATGATGATATATTTACACCGGTAGATCCAAGCCTTGCATCTTATCTTGTTGATGGTGCTGATATTTTTATTGGTTTGTATGATTTCCGCGGTTTACCGCATACTTCATATCAAAGAGGATCAAAGCCTGACTATCATTTAAGATTTAATGAGCTTCTTGCACGTAATGATCATAGTTCATCAGAATATGATTCACTTCTTGTAGAAGGCGAAAATTACTATTTCAATGAAAAAACTTTTCCTATTCCGGGTTATGTTATTGAAGCACGAATATCCTTAAATGATCTTGCAACAAAAAGAGATCCCGGTGTTACAGGAATTGATACTATTAATGTTCAACACGGATACAGAGTTCCGATTGACTTTGCTATAAATGACAATGATAACAGTGCTGGCAGACAAGGTTTGATGTTCTATTCATCCACCAATAATGATCAGGGCTGGAATAATCCATCACTACTATCATATACCTGGATTGGTGATTGGGTTCTTGATGCAGATGATGAAGAGTTAGTTGTAAACGATTACAACCTATCTCAGAATTATCCGAATCCTTTTAACCCTGTTACACAAATCCGGTATTCTTTAGCCGAATCAGGTGACGTAAGCATTAAGGTGTTTGATATTCTTGGTCGTGAGGTTGCACATTTAGTAAATGAAAATCAATCAGTAGGTACTTACACAGTTTACTTTAATGCTGTCAGCTTATCTTCCGGCGTTTACTTCTATAGTATTGAAAGTGGTTCTTACAAGGATACTAAGAAGATGATTCTACTTAAGTAAACTTTATTGTGAGGTTATCTTAAAGGCCTAAATTTGTCAATCTGAGCTTGTCGAAGATGAATAATGGAATCACACTTCGACAGGCTCAGTGTGACATAATAAATTATTTATGAGTCAAACTCATTAGTAATATTTATGAATAATTTTTCAGAACTTAGTAAAACAATTGGTAATCTATGGCAGGATATATACAGAAAACAAAAAGTATACTTAAGATTTTTTTTATAGTTGCAATATTAATCTTAACATCAGCAGATTTCCTTTTTGCAGGCACTGCAGGTAAGATCAGGGGAAATGTAACTGACAGTGAAACCGGTGAACCGATGTTTGGTGCGAATGTAATTATTGAGGGTACCTATTTTGGCGCTGCAGCAGACATTGATGGTTATTATTATATAAATAATATCCCTCCCGGGAAATATACAATTGTTGCAAGTGCAGTTGGATATAATAAAGTCAGAGTAGAAAATATAACGGTAAAAATTGATCTCACTACACAAATAGATATTGAATTAACCTCTGAAGCAATAAGTATTGGTGAAGTTGTAGTTCAGGCTGAAGTTCCTTTGATTACGAAAGATCTTACATCTTCATCAGCAATTATAACATCTGAAGATATTAAAATGATGCCTGTTGAAAATTTTAACCAGGTTATTAATCTTCAGGCTGGCGTTATTGATGGTCATTTCAGAGGTGGAAGAACCGGTGAAGTTGCATATTTGATTGATGGCATTCCTGTTAATGATGTCTTCAATAATTCGATTTCAATTGAAGTAGAAAATAATTCAATCAGGCAGCTTGAAGTTATTAGCGGAACTTTTAACGCTGAATACGGGCAGGCTTTATCAGGTGTGGTAAATATTGTTACACAGGATGGTTCTTCAAGTAAGCTCGAAGGAAATGTTTCGGCTTATATCGGAAATTACTTTACAACTAATAGTGATATTTTCTGGAATATTAATAAAATAAATGCAAGTGGACCAAGAGATCTTCAGTTTAGTTTAAGCGGACCCACAAAATTAATTAATGGCTTAACATTTTTTGTTAACGGCAGATTCTTTAAAGATGATGGGCATATTTATGGAAGAAGAGTTTATAATGTTGGAGATTTAGCCCCGATAGTTCCGTTCCCAAATAATCCGGAAATCTTTTTTAATCGAAATACCGGGGATAATGCTTATGTTTCAATGAACCCAAGTGAAAGAAAATCTTTTAATGGAAAATTAACTTACAGTCTTCCTCAATGGAAATTAAGTTATGGATTTTTCTGGGATGATAACTGGAACAAGTATTATAATCATGGTTTGAGAATGGCTCCTGACGGAATAAAAAATCATTATGGAACAAATTCTATTAATAACATTCAAATTTCTTTTATTCCTTCTCAAAGTACATTCGCATCTTTAAAGTTAGCATCAAATCTTAATAAATACTGGGGCTATTTATATGAAAATGAATTAGATCCGCGTTATGTTGATCCGAATTTCAGTACACCAATTACAGAATATACTTTTAACTATGGAGGAAACGAAACTGACCGGTATGACAGATATACTTTATCTTACCTTGCTCTCTTTTCCTTAGAAGCCCAGATTAATAAAGAACATAAATTAAAATTAGGTATAGAAGGACGCATGAGTGAGCTTACAAATCATTGGAAAGATTTGAGAAACTTAACTGAGGGACAATTGGATTCGACGGGGAATTCAATCTATACACCAGGGTATGCAGATGTTGGAACGCGTTACCACGAATACTATAAAAGAAAACCTTATGAATTTGCTGCTTACCTGCAAGATAAAATGGAATATGATATTATGATCATTAATGCGGGTGTAAGATTTGATTATTTCAACTCAAATACAACTTTACCTGCCGATATAAGAAACCCACTAAATAATCCGAGCTTTCCCGGTGCATTTCAAACCAGAAAAGCTAAAGCGGAATACCAGGTTAGCCCAAGGTTTGGAGTTTCTTTTCCTATTTCGGATCAGGGGGTTATTCATTTTTCTTATGGTCATTTTTTCCAAATACCTAGCTTCGAAAATCTATACAGGAACAATGCATATAATATTGATCAGACTACTGGAGTAAATTCAATCATCGGAAATCCAGAATTGAAAGCTCAAAAGACAGTTAAGTATGAGTTAGGATTACAACAGATTCTTTTTCCAAATATTTCAGCAGATGTTTCTGTTTATTATAGCGATATAAGAAATTTACTCGGTATGGAAGTACTGGATACATATGAGGGATTTACTTTTGCAAGGTTCATTAACAGAGATTATGGAAATGTAAAAGGTCTTATTATAACTCTTGAAAAAAGACACACAGATTATTTCAGTGCAAAGATAGATTATACTTACCAGATTGCACAGGGTAATGCTTCAGATCCTTTCCAGGTTTATAATAACAACCAATCAGATCCTCCAATAGAAGAAACTAAAAAATTAGTGCCATTAAATTGGGATCAGACTTCTACATTGAATATATCTTTAACTGTGGGAAACCTGAGTGATTGGAGTGTTGGATTGATTTATACTTATGGATCAGGTTCACCTTATACTGTGGATTCCAGATATACAAGAGGTCTCAGGTTTGAAAATAATGGAAGAAAACCTTCTGTTATGAACCTGGATCTTAAAGCAACAAAAACATTTGATATTTTTGGATTTTATGTCAATACATTCTTATTAGTATATAATTTATTAGATATAAAGAATGAATATAATGTGAGTGCTACAACCGGGCGTGCGGGAATTGATTTACTTGCTGAAGAATACACTGGTTATATTTATGGTTTGAATACAATGGATGAATATCTGAAAGTTCCTACTGATTATTCTTCACCCAGACAAATCAGGTTTGGGTTCGGAGTAGGTTTTTAATTTTTACGGAGAAAAATAATGGTAAAAAAATTATTATTTGGGTTTTTATTTATCTTCTTTGTTATACCATCTTTTGGCCAGGTAGAACCGCAAACTCAATTATATAGGGACGAACCTCGCGGTGACAAAACTTTCCGGAAAAAAGGAATATTAGATGGGAACCTAATCAGAACAATTTTTAGGAATGATGGACAGGTTGGCACCTGGGAATCATCAGGTTTTCCCGGACCTTCAGGTGAATGGCCAAAAGGTACCGGCCAGAATTATCTTGATGGTTGTACACCGCTTGTAACAACATCTATCGTTGCTCCTGGTAATGGACAGGTAATTCACCCGGTTCAGACTTCATATAGAGAAGAAGTCGACTTTGATCCGGTTACCAATCAGTTGTGGGTAATGGAACCTGTTCCCGGTTATGCTTTAGCCGGTTCGGAAGAACCTGCAATCAGTACAAAACCATTTACATGGCCAGAGCAATGGCCAAGAGCTTTGCCAAATATTACTCCTGAATGGGATGGATACTGGTTTGGTTATTTTGGAAGAGGAGTTCAGAATGCAGATGTGGAAGCATTCTTTGTATCGGATGATTCACAGGATAGGGAATTTACGAGAGCACCATGGTCTTACTGGCCAATTCCCGGTGATGAAACAAGAGGAGGACTTGGATTAAGACTTGAAACCCGAGGATTTCAATGGTCTCATGTATTGGCAGAAGATATAGTATTCTGGCACTTTGATATTTTCAATCTTTCTGATGTTGATTTAGATTCTACATTGTTTGGATTTTATTGTGATACAGGTGTTGGTGGCGTTTCTGATGGCGGAGATGATATTGCATCCTATGATACTTTTTTAGATTTAGCATATGCTTACGATAATGATGGTATTGCACCTCCAAACAGCTGGGAAACAGGATATGTTGGTTATGCATTTCTGGAAAGTCCTGGTAATTCTTTTAATGGTTTTGATGATGACGAAGACGGTATGATAGATGAAAAAAGAGATGATGGAATTGATAATGATGGAGACTGGGTCAGTTATACTGATTTAAATGGAAATGGTGTTTGGGACGCAGAAGAAAATGAACCATTAAATAATGATGTGGGCAGAGATGGTGTTGGACCTTTTGATCCTCAATACAATGGACCGGACAATGGTGAAGGCGATGGTGTTGAAACACCCGGTGAACCAAATTTCGATGCTACAGATAAAGATGAATCAGACCAGATTGGTTTAACCAGTTTGGCAATTGAAAGATTATCTAATAAAGGACCAACGGCTATCTGGCCTAAAAACGACGATGTTATATGGGAAAAAATGTACACTCACACTTTTGATACAACAATCCGGAATTCAAATATCC
>CAYNUV010000008.1:0-19819 GCA_964400245.1 uncultured Ignavibacteriaceae bacterium | reverse complement strand
TAATGTTTTACCTTTCACATCGGAAAGTTTAATATCTCCACCGCTTGTGTAAGCTCTGTTATTAAACTTATTCGGTACTTTAACTTCTATCCTGAGGGAAACTCCGTTGCTGCCGAACCAGTTTAAAAATGAACCTTCTTTCTTTGCAAGCACTTCAACAATGTTTTCATCTGCATTAAATTCAAAGTGCATTTTATCTTCTGCTTTCTCATTGCCGAGTATTTTTACATAAATTTCATTTTTATCCCAGCCGGTAATCATAATATCCCCGACTGATGCATCAATTTTTAATTCCTTCCCGGGAGAAATTTGAAAAGTTTTCTCGTGAAGTTTTTTTAAGTCTCCATCATTGAAATCGTGATTCTCATATTTCCAGGCGGCATTAGCAGATGAGATAATTAAAAGCTGAACAATTAATAGAATATTTTTTATTTTCATTATAAGACCTCCTTCTTTCTATCAAGTTAGACCTCGTTTTTAAATAAAGGTTACTAAATACAAATGTTAATTACGATTTTTTTAATAGATATTCGTTAAAAAGAATTTTTAAGGAATAATAAAATGATAAAAGGTTTTAATGTAACAGGGATAATCTAAAGTTAACTGCTTCTAAGTGATAATATTCTTTTGAATAACCCGCGAAAATTTTTATTTTATTTTATGAAACATCTTTACCTGATTTTTTTGTTTAGTCCTTTTACATTAGCCCAATGGGAAATAGGTGTTTCTTATTTAATAAAAAATGAAATCCCTGAAAACGGAATCGGTATAAATGTAAGCCGCAATCTCCCTTACCAATGGCCTGCTTTTGGAATTAAAGCTCGTGCCGGCGTTGATCTTTTCAGGCAGCAAGAGGTACAAACTTTTAATGGAATAAGTAAGGAGAGTAATTTCACTTCAGAGGATTTTCACATTGAAATTATTGGAAATTTCTTTTTAAGAAATATTTCACCTTACTTCGGATTTGGATCCGGTTATGGAAATATAAATGTGAATCAATTACATGACGGGAGTTTTCTTATAAATTTCCTAGCCGGCTTAAATCTTTCAATAAATAATTTCATTAAACCTTATTTAGAAGTTCGGGGATTCAACTACTTTTCTGATTTTGATTCTTCAATATCAGGGAAAGACATTTCATCATTTCAATTCAGGGCAATTTTAGGAATTAGCTTTTCAATAGATACTTTGCAATAAAAAGCCTAATACGCAAACTTCTTAACTCAAAAATCAGCAATCCTTGTTCTTAAATCTATTTTTATTTTGTTGATCTCAGAACAAGGATTAACGATTTACGATTTTTGATTATCAATCATAGTCTAATTCTTAGTACTGTTCAAATATTCAAAAGCTTTATCAACAGATGCATGAGTTCCTGTAATAACTATAGTATCGTTTAACATTAGCGTATCCTTCCCGGAAGGATTGGAAATTGTTTGTCCATCTCTTACAATAGCAATTATAGTTGCATCAGTTTCCGCACGCAGGTTTATTTCCGAAAGGGTTTTGCCTGAGAAAATATTTGATTCATCAACATAAAAAGTATCTGTTAATCCTGCAGCAAGCATTTCATTAAGATGAACCATAGAATGAGCTGCAGCACCTTCCTGCAAAAGCATACTGTAACTTTCGCCGCGGAGTAAAGCAACCTGCCTCATAATTATATTTAACGGTATATGGTATTTTTCCAAAACCTTACTGAAAATCTGTAAAGATGTTTCAAACTCTTCAGGAATAACTTCATCGGCTCCCAGTTTATGCAGCTCTGTTATTTCTCTTGTGTATCTTGTTCTAACAATAATATGAATAGAAGGATTTAATCTTTTTGCAGAATGTACTCCCATTCTTGTTGCAGCAGGATCTGAAATAGCAAATACAATAATCTTTGCAGATTCTATCCCGGTATGAAGAAGAATTCCTTCTTTTGTAATATCACCATAAATAATTTTTTGACCTTTAGCTTTTTCCGATCTGACAGTTTCAGGATTAAGTTCGATAACCAAATAATTTATTCCTGTTTCTTTTAAAACTCTTGCAAGATTTTTTCCGTTCAATCCAAACCCTACGATAATTACATGATCTTTGAAAACATTACTTTCATCTTTTACAGATTTTATTGTTTCAAATGAACTGAATTTTTTAGAGACAACAGGAAGGATTTGAAAGATCAACGGAGTAATCAGCATTGTAAATATAGAAGCAGCAAGAAAGCTGTTATAAAAGTCTGGTTCAAAAAGATTAACTTCTAATCCTGCCTGGGCAAGAATAAAAGAAAATTCCCCAATCTGTGCTAATCCTAATCCTGTTAAGATTGCAGTCCTTAACGGAAACTTGAGAGCTTTAATTATAATAACTATTATTAAAGATTTTAAAAACAATATGCCAAAAATTACTCCTGTAAGAGTTAAAGGATTTTCAACCACAAAGCCAATGTTCAATAATAATCCTACTGAAACAAAGAAGATGCTGTTAAATGCATCTTTAAGTGGAAGTATATCTGCAACAACCTGGTGGCTGAGATCGGATTCCGATAATATTATTCCTGCGATGAAAGCTCCAAGCGCAAAAGACAAACCGATTGAATGTGTTAAGTATGCCATTCCAAGAAGAAGCAATAAAGTTCCTACCGTAAATGCTTCCCGCATTTTTAAGTTCGCAAGTTGGAAAAGAATTTTTGGCATTAAAAATCTGGCAACTATTAATATTAATACAACAGAGCCAAATGCATAAAATAGTTGAATTAAAATTTTTACTGGTGTTGTATTGTCTGTTGCAGCTAAGATTGGCAGGATAAGAAAAATCGGGACGATTGCAAGATCCTGGAAAATAAGAATTGATAAACTTATTCTTCCATGAGGAGATTCAAGTTCACCTTTATCCGAAAGAAGTTTTAATACAATTGCCGTGCTTGAAAGACTGATAAGCATTCCATAATAAATTGATTTATTTACAGGCAGCCCAATGAAGAAGAAAATTAGTCCTGATACAACAATTGTTAACAGAACCTGCATCCCGCCGGCAGCAATAAGGAGTTTCTTCATTTCAATCAGCCGGGTAAAGGAAACTTCAAGCCCAATTGTAAAAAGAAGAAGAATAACACCTATTTCCGCCATTACTTCAATCTGTTCAACTTCAGAAATCAGCTGAAATCCGAAAGGTCCAATAATCATTCCTGCAATAAGGAAACCAGCTATGCTTGGCAGATTAATTTTCCTGAAAATAAAGATAATAGGCATAGAAACCAGAAGTATTATGACTATATCTTTAATTATTGTGACGTCATGCATTTTTTTAATTCCAGTGAAATTTTTTCTTGCCTCAACATGTTTTATTGATTATTTTTTTCTTGTAGCTAATATAAAAAATATGGTTATACATCAAAGCAATCCTGCCAAAAACTACTTAAAGGAGAATCCAAAATGTTACCAGATGATGAAGATGTTATTGCGCAAAGAGAGCACAGTTTCTATGGTGATGTCATTGATTATTTTGACAATGCGGCAAAGTTTACAAATTACCCTGGCGGATTACTTGACCAGATAAAATACTGCAATAGTGTTTACCGGATGAAGTTCCCAATAAGGTTGGGAGATAAAATACAGGTTGTTGTTGCCTACAGAGTTGAACACAGCCAGCATAAGCTTCCTTCGAAAGGAGGGATAAGATACAGCACTGCGGTAACACAGGATGAAATTAAAGCTCTTGCAGCTTTAATGACTTTTAAATGTGCTGTTGTTGATGTTCCTTTTGGTGGTGCAAAAGGCGGTGTTAAGATAGATCCGAAGAAATGTACCCCGCTTGAGCTTGAACATATTACAAGAAGATATACTGCTGAGCTTATTAAAAAGAATTTTATTGGACCGGGAGTTGATGTGCCGGCACCGGATTATGGAACAGGGCCAAGAGAAATGGCATGGATTGCAGACACCTATGCAGCTTTTAATCCTGGGGTAGATGCTTCTGCATGTGTTACAGGAAAACCTGTAAGCCAGGGTGGAATCAGAGGAAGAACTGAAGCAACAGGTCGTGGAGTATTTTTTGGAATCCGCGAAGCTGTTAACATTGCTGAAGATATGAAAAAACTGAAATTAAATACAGGGCTTAACGGAAAGAAAATTGTTATCCAGGGATTTGGAAATGTTGGTTACTGGTCTGCCAGGTTTTTACAGGAAGCTGGAGCTGAAATAATTGCAATTGCAGAATATGAAGGTGCAATTTATGATCCTAAAGGACTTGATGTTGATGAAGTTTTCAGACATCGAAAAGAAACCGGGTCTATACTTAATTTTAAAAAAGCAAAGAATATTAAGAAAACAAATGATGCTCTTGAAATTGAATGCGATGTTTTAATTCCCGCGGCTCTTGAGAATCAGCTTCATTCGGGTAATGCTGCCAGAATAAAAACAAAAATAGTAGCTGAAGCAGCTAACGGACCGACAACACCACAGGCAGAAAAAATTCTTGCTGAAAAAGGAACAGTAATATTACCAGATCTTTTTCTGAATGCAGGCGGCGTTACAGTCTCTTACTTTGAGTGGCTTAAGAACCTTTCTCACGTACGTTTTGGAAGATTGGGAAAAAGACATGGAGAGTTGATTAACAGAACTCTTGTTGAATCAATTGAAAAAGCAATTGGTAAAAATCTGGATGCAAAAGCAAAAACCATTATAATGCATGGCGCTGATGAGGAAGATCTTGTTAACTCCGGTCTTGAAGAAACAATGATTCAGGCTTACCATCAAATAAGAGAAACAAATAATAAGAACAGAAAAATACCCGATTTAAGAACAGCTGCATTTGTAAATGCAATTGATAAAATTGCAACTTCTTACCTTGCACTTGGTATCTTTCCTTAAATAAAAGTTAAATAGATCATTATACTTTTTTCTTCTTTTAAGAAAATAAATTTTATTGCTAATAATAATTCCATTATTCCCCTATTTTTTCCTCCCTGATTTGAACATTTAAAACAGTTTGCTAATTTTGAATTGGCTTTATTAATTTATTTAAACGGAGTTCTTAATGCGGAAAAAAGTTATTGCCGGAAACTGGAAGATGAATAATGATATTTCTGAAACACAGAATCTTATTACAAGGTTAACAAGCGGATTGTCAAAAATTAACTATAATTGTGATGTAATTGTCTGCCCTCCTTTCACATCCCTAAGCGAAGCATGCACATTATTGAAAAATACTCCTGTAAAACTCGGAGCTCAGAATGTTTACTATGAAGACAATGGTGCTTATACTGGTGAAATCTCTCCATCAATGTTAAAAAGTGCTGGTGTTGAATATGTAATAATCGGGCATTCTGAAAGAAGAACTATCTTTAAAGAAACTGATGAGACAATTAATAAAAAAATAGTCAAATCTCTTGAACACAAATTGAAAGTTATTTTTTGTGTTGGCGAAACTCTTGAAGAACGCGAAAAAGAAATTACAATGAATGTTATAAAGAGACAGGTAACAGAAGTACTAAAAAATATTCCTGAAGACAGAATGCGCGAAATAATTATTGCCTACGAGCCTGTATGGGCAATTGGAACAGGACGAAATGCAACACCTCAACAGGCGCAGGAAGTTCATTCTTTTATACGGAAGCTTGTTGCAGATATTTATTCTTTACAAACGGCAGAAAATTTAGTAATCCAATATGGCGGCAGTGTAAAACCTGATAATGCTAAAGATCTATTTTCTCAGCCGGATATTGATGGTGCTTTGGTTGGGGGCGCATGCCTAAAAGCAGAATCATTTATAGATATTATCAAAGCTGCTTAATTTTTTTTAAAGCTACTATTTAAAGGCAAGTCGTGACTTGTCCTACAATATATTACCAGTAAATCACCTGGTTTTCATTGCATTCCCTTCGATTCGTTAGTATATTTGTGCGTATAGTTTTTATAATTAAGGATTAACAATACCGGATGGGATTTCCGAAAATATTCTTCTCTTTAATATTACTTTTTCTGTTTTTTTTATCAAATTTCTCATTTTCTCAAATCATTTTTAAGGAACTTCCTTCTTATAAGCCTGATTTTTCTGATTCATCTTTTTTTGGATTAAGCAATACAAGAAGTATTATCTCTTTAAATGGTAAATGGCAGGTTTTTTCTGCAGAAGATAAAGAACCGCAGAAAATTTCTGTTAATGTTCCATCTGCTTTTCTGGGAACAGGAGAATTTATTTTTGAAAAAACTTTTAGCCTTACTAAAGATCAGGTTTTCCGGAACAAGGTCAAGCTTTACTTTTTAGGTTTGAATTATGTTGCAGATATATTGGTTAATGATATTGTAGTTTATAAACATAGAGGAGGAGAATATCCCTTTACAATTGATTTACCTAAAGAAATTCTTAATTCAGAAAAAAGTAACAGGATTTCCGTAAAACTTTCTTACAACCCTGATTCCGAAAACACAATACCTGTTAAACAGAAATTTATATTCCCCGTAATTTCCGGCGGGATTAATAAAGATGTATATCTTTATCTTGAACCAAACTTATCTATTTCAAATTATGATTTTAATTATAGTATTGATTCAAAAACAAATAAACTTTTGCTAAGTATAAGCAGCAAGTTTGAAAATAAGGATGAAAGAAAAAACATAGATACAAATAACGTAAAGAATGATTTTGAAATTTCCATTACTGTTTTTAACGCGGATATGACAATCGCTGCAAAGAGTAAGGATGAAGTTTTTCAGATTAAAAGCGAGGAGGTTAAAAACTTAAAACAAACATTGGAGATTTCTAACCCGTTATTCTGGTCTCCCGGTTCACCTCAACTTTACAAAATTGAAATTTCACTGCTGCATAATAAAGTTCTTATTGATAAGGTAATAAAGGAATTTCCTGTTTACTTTTTATCTACGGGTAATAATGAGCTGACACTAAATAATCAATTATTCGATTTCAAAGGTGTTACCTATGTCCCATCATTTGGTGAGTATGGCAGTCTCGCTTCATTTAAACAGATGGAAGAAGACATAAGGTTTATCGCTCAAACAGGTTTTAACAGTATCCGTTTTGCAAAATCACTTCCGCATCCTTATTTTATCAGGCTATGTGAAAAGTATGGATTGCTGGCTTTAATTGAAATTCCTCTCAATTACATTCCGGCTAATATTTCTGCTGATCCAAACTTTATAACAGGAAGCAAAAATTATCTTTCAGAATTCATAAAAGGCTATTCAAAATTCGGAAAGTTTGCAGCTATCGGTCTTGGAAGTTCATACCTGCCGTTTCTTGAGGAACATAAAATATTGATCACAGAACTCGAAAGTATAATCCCAAAAGGTAAAGGATTTTTAAGTTATGCTTCTTTTTCGAGAGTAAATCTATCTACGATAAATGATCTTGATTTATATGGAATTGAAATTGTCGGTGAATCACTTGTCAAAGATACTTTAGGATTAAGTGCATCAATTGAGTTGGTAGGAAAAGGCAGACTTTTTATAAGTGAATTAACTTATTTTGTTAATTCAGGCAGCTCAAGCGGATATATTAACGAAAATACTTACGAAGCACAGGCAAAATATTTTGAAGATTTTATTGATGCTCTTCTCAATAATAAAGCTTCGGGTTATTTTATTAATTCTGTTTTTGATTATCGCGGGAACTATTCATCCCTTCTTTCAGGATATAATGAATCTAATATTTACAACATTGGTCTTGTGAGTGAAAACAGGCAAACCAACTATTTGAGTTATAAAGTTATTAAATCAAAACTTCAGAATGCTGAAAGAATAACTATTCCAATCGGGACAAAGAGTGATAAATCTCCAATGGCATTTATTATAATTGGACTTGTCCTTGCTTTAATAGTAGGTGTGCTCGTCAATTCAGGAAGAAAATTCAGGGTAGATGCGTCCCGTGCTTTGCTTCGTCCCTATAATTTCTATGCAGATATAAGAGATCAGAGAATTATTTCCAGCTATCACAGCACAGTTATGGCAATTATAGTTGCTGTAATTATATCGCTTCTTATCAGTTCACTTCTGTACTATCTGAAGGATCATATTGTATTTGAAAAAATACTTCTTTCATTTGGAAGCGTTACTTTGATAAATACAGTTAGTTATCTTGCATGGAATTCTTTTAAAGCAATTACTCTGTTAACAATTTTCTTTTGCATTTTAATGATACTTATGGTAATCATTATAAAATTCTTTTCTTTGTTTGTAAAGAACAGAGTCAATTTCAGCAGTGTATATTTTACTGTTGTTTGGTCTTTCCTTCCTCTTGTTCTTC
Source organism: uncultured Ignavibacteriaceae bacterium (assembly GCA_964400245.1). Taxonomy (GTDB): domain Bacteria; phylum Bacteroidota; class Ignavibacteria; order Ignavibacteriales; family Ignavibacteriaceae; genus RBG-16-34-14. The sequence continues at coordinate 11,572 of CAYNUV010000008.1, read as the reverse complement.
TAATACCGGTGGGAATTGTTCTTTACAGGGCACTTGAAGCTGATGTCGCAAATCTTTACATCTATATTGCATTTATTATTTTTGCAGCCTGGATTTTTTACAGGTTAATGAAAGGCATTTACGTTATTTTTGATATTAACCCAAGCCGTGTTTATATGTATAGTATTATTGTGTTATTAATTTTAGCAAGCACCTTCATACTCTATTATGAATTCGGAAATTCTCTTTCGGATTATCTTCTGCTTACTTTCAAACAATATAATATTTCCGATTTGTTATAATGTATTTATCAAAGCTTGAAATATTTGGTTTCAAATCTTTTGCACAGAAGACCTCTGTTATTTTTAATGAGGGCGTTACATCCATTGTTGGTCCTAACGGCTGCGGTAAAACAAATATTGTTGATGCAATAAGATGGTGTCTTGGTGAACAAAGAAGCAGTGCATTAAGAAGCGATAAGATGGAGAACGTTATCTTTAACGGGACAGCAAACAAAAAACCAATGGGAATGTCCGAAGTTTCACTTACTATTCAAAATACAAAAGGAATACTTCCGACTGATTACTCCGAAGTAACAATAACAAGAAGGATTTTCAGATCGGGTGAAAGTGAATACTTGCTTAATAAAAATATCTGTAGGCTTAAGGATATTACAAATCTTTTTATGGATACAGGCATCGGTGCAAATGCGTATTCCGTGATTGAATTGAAAATGGTGGAGACTATCCTCAGTAATAAAGCTGATGAACGAAGAGTAATGTTTGAAGAAGCTGCCGGTGTTAATAAATATAAGCTGAGAAGACGGCTTGCACTAAGAAAGCTTGAAGAAGTAAAATCAGATCTTACAAGAGTAAATGACATTGTAACCGAGGTTGAGAAGAAAGTAAACTCGCTTGAGCGACAGGCAAAGAGAGCCGACAAGTACAACAAGGTTTCTCTTACTTTAAGAGAGCTCGAAATTGATCTTGCTGAACGTGAACTGGCTTTGTTTAATAAAGAGAGAATTGAATCAAAAAATAAAAAAGAAGAGAACTTAAAAATTAAAATTAATTTTGAATCACAGCTATCGGAACTTGAGGATAAGATTAAAGATGTTAAGTATCATCTTTCCGGTACTGAAGCAAAACTGAAAGTTAAGAGAGATGAATTAACATCACTCAGAGAAGAAATTTATAACCAGCAGAAAAAAGTATCTGTTGAGCAGGAAAAGAAAAGATCTCTTGAAGAAAATATTGTAAGATATAAACAGGAATCAGAAGAATTAAAGAATCAGCTTCAGAATTCCGAGAAAATTATTAATGAAGGTTCTCTTGCAATCGAGGATTATGGTGATAACATTAGTTCCAGGACATCCGCAAAAGAGTTGCTGGGAAAAGATGTAGCTGATTCCAAATTAAAATTAGAAGAAAAAAGAAACGAAGTAAAAGCTGAAAACCAATCTCTTGTAGAAAAAGTTAAAGAGATAACCAACAAGGAAAATGATCTTGTTAATCTTCAGAAGCAGATTGAAGTAAGAAACAGTTCAATCAACAAAGCAAATGAAAAGATACAGGCACTAACTCATAATATTGCAAAGACGGTAGGTTTTATTGGTGAACTAAATGATGAGAAATCAAAAACGGAAGCAGAGCTTGCCGAAGCTGAAGCTGAGTATTTAAGAAAGCAAAAAGAAAAAGAAGAGCTTGAAAAAGAATTAGCAGGGCTTAAAGAAAAAGAGCTCGGAATAAAAACTATTATTAATGGTTTAAGTGATAAGATCAGTTTCATTCAAACTCTGATTGATAATCTTGAAGGAGTTTCAAAAGGAGCGAAAGCTTTACTTGAAAGCAATGATTGGACTAGCAAGGAAAAAACTCTTCTTGCCTATGCAGGAAATACTTCGGAAGAATTTCGTTTTGCGGTTGAAGCAGCGTTAAAGAATAATCTGAATAATATTCTTGTTGATACTATAGAAGATCTTAAGAAGGGAATAAAGTATTTAAAAAATAAAAATATTGGTAAGGCAGGTTTCTATTTAACAAGCTCTTTTGAAAAAGAGAATAGCGGCATTCTGAATAATCTTCAAAACTTCTTTTTAAATAGAAAAAGAAAATCTCTTTCTAAAGAAAAGGGTTTTATTGATTGGACAAAAGATGTTGTAAAGACCGAGCAGAAATGGAAAACTTTTTTTGACAGGATAACAAAGAACATTGCAATTGTTGATTCTTTGGATACTGCTTTCAGGTTAAAACAAAAATATAAAGGATTTAGTTTTACAACTCTTGAAGGGGATTATCTCGATGGCTCCGGTGTTATTGAAGGCGGATCTTTGCCGAAAAGGGATGATTCTCTCTTTGGCAGGAAGCAATATCTTGATAAAATAAAAAATGAATTACCCGTTCATGAAAAAGAGCTTGAACAATTGCAGGAAGAAATTCATAACACTGAAGAAAAAATTAACAGCATAGATCTCAAAGTTCTTTCGGAACGGGGAAGAATGCTTGTAAATGATCTTGCAAATCTTGAAAAACAGATTGCACAGTTCGAGTATGAAAAGAAAAAATCGAATGATGAAATTGAAAAAACAAGACAAGAAATACATGAGCTTGCAGTAGAATCAAACGGAATTGATAATGACAGGATAAGGCTTGGCGATCTTGTTAATTCCCTCCGCTTACAGATGAAGCAGAAAGAAAAATTAAGAGAATTGCTTGAAACTGAATTTAATTCTCTTGATGAGATATACAATAAAAAAGTTTCTGATCTGAACAATATTAACCTTGAAATTGAAAGACTCAACGGAGAGAAGAGAAATACTGAAAGCGCCGTTAACAGGGCTAAAGAGAATATTGATAACATTCAAAAAACAATTGCTAAAAGAGATACCGATATTAAAGCTTCTTCAAATGAAGCTGATTCCATAGCAGAAGAAATAAAAACCGATGAGCAGACTTTGCAATCACTTGATGAGAAGAAAAAAAATCTTCTTGAAGAAGAAAAGAAAATTGATGCTGAATACGAGGAGATAAAAACTCAGATAAACAATATCGAAAAAGAACAAAGCAGGTTAAGGAACGAAAGAGAAACAGTGCTGGATGAGATTCATCAATGTGAAATCAAGCTTAGTGAGCTTTCATTAAAAATGGAAAACCTCAGAGAGCATATTAAAGAATCTTATTCTCTCACGCTTGAACAAAAAACTTTTGATGATCTCGAAAGTTTTGATTTCAGCCAAAGAACAGAAGAAGTTAATGCGTTAAAACAGCAGATTAAAAATTTGGGACCGATCAATCTTCTTGCTTATTCCGAATATGAAGAAGAAAAGGAACGGTTTGATTTTCTATCCGGGCAGAGAAATGATCTTTTTGATTCTGAAAAAGATATTGTAAAAACTATTGAAGAGATTAATATTACAGCACAGACTTTATTTATAGATACGTTTGAAAAAATAAGAGAGAATTTTATAAACATTTTCAGATCATTATTTAATCCCGGTGATGAAGCAGATTTAAAGCTTGAAGAATCAGCCACAGGAGTGACCGATCCACTTGAAGCAAAAATAGAAATCATTGCAAAGCCAAAAGGTAAAAGGCCGACATCAATCGAGCTGCTTTCCGGTGGTGAAAAAACATTAACTGCAATTGCCCTTTTGTTTGCAATCTATCTTGTTAAGCCAAGCCCCTTCTGTATCCTTGATGAAATTGATGCTCCTCTTGATGATGCAAACATTGACCGCTTTACAAGAATAATTAAGGACTTCAGTAAAGACACCCAGTTTATAGTTGTAACCCACAACAAAAGAACAATGGAAGCAGCCGATACTTTGTATGGTGTTACTATGCAGGAAGAAGGAGTTTCGAAGCTGGTTGCCGTAAGATTTAATGAAGACTTGAGTTTTGTTCGTAACTAAAAAATTATTAATGAAAAAAGAATTTAAAATATTTATAGACTTCGATGGGACAATCACAACAACCGATGTTGGAGAAAACCTGTTTCTTAAGTTTGGCGATAAGAAAGCTTCGATAAAAATTATTAATGATCTTCTTCAGGATAAAATATCCTCCAAAGAATGCTGGGTTGCTTTGTGTGAATCTGCTGGTGAAATAAATAAAAAAGAAGTTGATAATTTTATTGATTCGGTAAAGATTGATTCAACATTTAAAGACTTTATTAATTTCTCTTCACAAAACGATGGTGAAATTTTTATTCTCAGCGATGGATTTGATTATTACATAAGAAGAATTCTTGATAAAGAAGGACTTGGAGATTTAAAATTCTTTGCCAATAATTTGGAAATTTCAGAAAACAAATTAATTCCTTCTTTTCCTCATCTCGATATTGACTTTCCAAGTTCAGCAAACTGCAAAAGAAATCATATAATTAATAACAGCAGCGATGAAGAATACACTGTTTTTATTGGTGATGGTAATTCAGATAAGTACGCAGCTCAATTTTGCGATTTTATTTTTGCCAAAAGCGATCTTCTTAAATATTGTGAAAGAGAAAGAATTTCTTATTTCCCATTTGAAAATTTTAATGATGTAAAACATATAATCACAAATCTTATTTCTAAAAAAAGATTGAAAAAAAGACACCAGGCTGAACTAAAACGCAGGGAAGTGTATATACAGGAATAGCATAGTATGAGTAATTCTTCATTATCATCTTTTCTTTTTAAATACCGAAGTTATACTCCGATTCCTTTTATTATCATTATGCTGTTTTATAGAAACGCCAATATCTGGAGCCTCATAATTGGATTCATAATGGTAGTTACCGGAGAATTGATACGGCTCTGGGGAGTTAGCTGGGCAGGAAGTGAAACAAGAACAACCGGAGAGCCCGCAGGTACATATTTAATTGTAAGTGGTCCATTTGCATATACACGTAATCCTCTTTATACCGGCAACATTTTAATTTACCTCGGTATCGGGATTATGTCTTTCGCAATTTTTCCTTACCTGCAAATCATTGCCCTACTCTTTTTCTTTTTTCAATATCATTACATAATAAAAGCAGAAGAGGAATTTTTAATCAGCAAGTATGGTGATGACTATAAGCACTATAAAGAAAATGTTCCAAAGTTTTTTTGGAGACTTTCATCTTATAAGAAGCAGGATGTGAAACAGCCACCATTTAAATTAAAAGCCGGATTAAGATCAGAAAGAAGGACTTTCCAGGCAATAGTTATTATTATGATAGCAATTATTCTTTTATGGTTTATAGGAAGGTTTTAAAAATGGAAGATGTAAAATGGAAAACGGAAGATGGGAAAATATTCATTCATTCAAAGTCATTCATCCATTCAATCATTCTGCAAATAAAATTATAATACAGAAAGTGACGCAGTTAATTATATAGATGAATGGAGAAAATAAGAACATCATGATAATTGCCGGTGAAGTTTCGGGAGATATACTTGGCTCTGAGCTTACAACTGAGTTAAAAAAGCTGGACAGCAAAATAAACATTATTGGTGTCGGCGGTGATATGATGATGCAATCAGGTGTTGAGATTATTTATCACATAAACAGATTGTCTTTTCTCGGTTTTGCAGAAGTATTAAAACATCTTCCGTTTATAAGAAAAGTTCAAAGTGATTTGATGAACACAATCAGAGAAAAAAATATTAAAAATATTATTCTTATAGATTATCCCGGCTTTAATCTCAATTTTGCAAAGAAGATAAAACCTCTGGGAGTAAAAATTCTTTATTACGTTTCCCCGCAGATATGGGCGTGGGGTGGAAAAAGGATTAATAAAATAAAAAATCTTGTAAGGAAAATGTTTGTTGTTTTTCCCTTTGAGGAAAAATTATATAAAGATGCGGGAGTTGACGTTGAATTTATTGGACATCCTTTGTTGGACAGGTTAAGTAACTATAATTTTTTATCTAAAGCAGAATTCTTTAATAAATATAATCTCAATCTGCAAAAAGAAATACTTCTTTTAATGCCCGGAAGCCGTAAACATGAAGTTGAAAGAATTCTTCCAGCAGTTTTAAAAGCTTCGGAAAGAATAAGCAAAGAGTTTAATATGCAAATAGTGATTGCTGGTGCAACCGGAATTGATGAAAAACTTTTTACTGATATTCAGGATTCCACTGAATATAAAGTAATTAAAGATTACACTTATGAATTATTAAAATATTCTAAATTCGGAATTATAAAATCCGGAACATCAACTCTCGAAGCAGGATTATTTGGGTTGCCAATGATTATTGTTTACAGGACAAGCTTGTTAACTTATTTAATAAGTAAAAGTCTTGTCAGCCTAAAGAACATCGGAATGGCAAATATAATTTTGGGAGAAAATGTTGTGCCGGAGCTAATACAGGATAAAGTAAATCCTGATTCAATCTTTAATGAAGCTAAAAATATTTTAAGCGACGATAATTTATATAATTCAATTAAGAAAAAACTTCTTGAGATTAATGAAAAGCTTGGCAAAAAAGGAGCTGCTAAAAGAGCTGCAGAATCTATTTATTCTTTGTTGAATGAAGCTTAAAGAATTCAAGCGAAGTTTTCTTCGTCTTATTGGTTATTATGTTCTTGATAAGCTGGTAAATATTCTTTGCTGGAGTTTAAAAGTAGAAATAAAGAATAAGGAAAGTATTGATAAACTTAAAAAAGAAAATAAAAATTTTATTATTGCGTTCTGGCATGGAACCATGCTTCTTCCTTGGTATTTACATCGCAATGAACAGGTTGCTGCATTGATTAGTAAAAGCAAAGATGGCGATTTATTGGCAAAGTTATTACGAACATGGAATTACCAGGTGATAAGAGGCTCAAGCTCTAAAGGCGGAGATGTTGCTTTAACTATAATGATTGACTTTGCAAGAAATAGAAATTCAATTGCAATTACACCGGATGGACCAAGAGGACCAGGGAAAAAACTAAAAGCCGGTGTAGTTATAACAGCTAAAAAAAGTAGTTTACCTGTTATGCTAATAGGGGTAGGTTATAAAAATAAAAAACTACTAAAGAACTGGGATAAATTTCAGATCCCATCTTTTTTCAGCAAAGTAAATGTTGTTTATTCAGATCCGGTTTATGTTGATGCGAACCTTGATTATGATTCAACATCCCGGATGATAAATTTCTGCGAAGAAAGATTGAATCAGCTTCAGGCTGAAGCGGAAAGATTTTAGAAGATAGATTCTGATGAATAATCTCAGAGTGATTCTGTTACCGTTTGTTATTGTTTATGCTGCAGTTGTAAAACTAAGAAACCTGTTCTTTGATAAGTCTGTTTTTAAGAGTGAAAAAGTTGACGCCAAAGTTATATCGGTTGGTAATATTACAGTAGGCGGTTCAGGAAAAACACCATTGGTAATTTATCTTGCAAACATGCTTAATGGCGGAAACAGGAAAGTTGGCGTATTAAGCAGAGGATACGGAAGAAAATCTTCAGGTTACCGGTTAGTCTGTAACGGAGAAGAAATTTTATTATCGGTTGATGAAGCCGGTGATGAAATATTTTATACTGTTGTTGAATGCCAGGTGCCGGCTGCTGTATCTGAAAACAGATATAAAGGTGCGAAAAGATTAATTGCTGATACGGAAATTAATATGATTCTTCTTGATGATGCTTTTCAACATAGATGGATTCACAGGGATTTGGACATTGTTGTTTTTGAACAAAAATTTTTAACAGAAAGCGATTTTCCGAATCATGTTTTATTACCTGCGGGCAATTTAAGAGAATCATTTGATACAGTTAAGAGAGCCGATGTTATCGTTATCAACAGGAAGTTTACTGAAAAAGCAGAAATTCCGGTTGAATTAAAAAAGTATTTTAAAGTTAAACCTGTTTTTACTTCTTACTATAAAGAAATAGGATTTGTAGATATGGTAAGAAAAACACAATACGGCATTGAAGAGTTTGAAGGACAGAAAAGTTTGGTTGTTGCGGGAATTGCAAAACCGTTTTCGTTCTTAAACATACTAGAACAAAATAAAGTTGATACACAGAACAAATTAATTTTTACAGATCATAAAGATTATTCATTAAAGGAGGTACAAAAGATTAGAAAAGAATTTTATGCAACCAATTCATATTCAGTGGTTACAACACAAAAGGACGCAGTTAAACTTATGAAATATGCTAAAGAGCTTGATGATATAGATGTATTCTATCTTAGAATAGAATTAAAATTTGATGAAGATGAAAAATTTAAAAGCTTCATATTAAATCACTTAAATTAAAAATGATACATTCAATTTATTTATAAAACATTCAGACGGGAGAAAGATTAATGTCTAAGCAAAAAAAATATGTTTACTATTTCGGTGGAAAAAAAGCTGAAGGTAAAGCTGAGATGAAAGCTCTTCTTGGAGGTAAAGGTGCAAACCTTGCAGAAATGGTAAATATCGGTTTACCTGTTCCGGCAGGTTTTACAATAACAACGGAAGTATGTACAACGTATTATAAGAATAATAGAAAATATCCTAAAGAACTCGAGAAACAAGTTATGGACTCTCTTATAAAGGTTGAAAAACAAATGGGAGCTAAGTTCGGTGATTTAAAAAATCCATTACTTCTTTCAGTTCGTTCAGGTGCGCGTGCATCTATGCCTGGAATGATGGAAACAATTCTTAACGTGGGTTTAAATAACGAAACGCGTGAAGCATTAATTGCAAAAACAAGTAACCCAAGATTTGTTTATGATTCACATCGCCGCCTAATCCAGATGTATTCTGATGTTGTTATGGAAAAAGCTGCCGGTATTGAACCTGCAGAAGGCAAAGGTGTAAGACAGCAATTGGAAAAAGCTCTTCACCAAATGAAAGAATCACGAGGAGCACATGCTGATACAGATTTAACTGCTGACGATTTGAAAAAATTAATTGAAATCTACAAAACAAGAGTTAAAGAAGTTTTAGGCAAACCATTTCCTGAAGATCCAATGGAACAACTCTGGGGAGCAGTTTCTGCAGTATTCCAAAGCTGGATGGGTAAAAGGGCAATCTCTTACAGAAGAATTGAAGGTATCCCAGATGATTGGGGAACTGCAGTAAATGTTCAGTCAATGGTCTTTGGAAACATGGGAGATACTTCTGCCACAGGTGTTGCATTTACCCGTAATCCTGCAACAGGAGAAAATTATTTTTATGGTGAATGGTTAACTAACGCACAAGGTGAAGATGTCGTTGCGGGAACCAGAACTCCTAATCCAATTAATGAAATTGGGAAGAGCGAACATACAGCTCATCTTCCTTCACTTGAAACAGGAATGCCGGCTACATATAAGCAGCTTCACGGTATTCAGAGATTATTGGAGAAACACTATCGCGATATGCTTGATATCGAATTTACAATCCAGGATGGAACACTTTATATGCTTCAGTGCCGTGTAGGTAAAAGAAACGGACCTGCAGCATTAAAGATGGCCCTTGATATGTATAAAGAAAAATTAATTTCAAGAGAAGAAGTGATTATGCGCGTTCAGCCGGCACAATTGGATGAACTTCTTCATCCTATTATTGATCCAGTAGTTGAATTAACTACTAAAGCTATTGCAAAAGGATTACCAGCCGGACCTGGAGGTGCTGCGGGGCAAGCTGTGTTCTCATCTGCTGATGCAGTTGCATTGGCTAAACTGGGAAAGAAAGTAATCCTTGTCCGCGATGAAACAAATCCTGAAGACATTGAAGGAATGCGCGCTGCACAGGCGATTTTAACTGCAAGAGGCGGAATGACTTCCCACGCAGCTCTTGTTGCACGAGGCTGGGGCAAATGCTGTATCGTTGGTGCCGGTTCGATCAAATTAAATTATGAAGAAAAATATTTTACTGTTGGTGATGTAACTGTTAAAGAAGGTGATTGGCTTACACTTAATGGTTCTAAAGGAACTGTTTACTTAGGCGAATTACCAATGAAAAAAGCTGCTGAAGATAATCCGGAATTCCAGGCATTTTTGAAATTGTGTGACCAGGTTAGAAAATTAAAAGTAAGAACAAATGCCGATACGCCTGAAGATGCTGCCCGTGCAAGAGCATTTGGTGCAGAAGGTATTGGGCTTTTCAGAACAGAACATATGTTCTATGGAGAAAATTCTGAAGAACCATTATTCAAACTTCGTAAAATGATTCATTCAAATACCGAAGCTGAAAGAATTGCAGCTCTTTTAGAATTATTTCCGCATGTTAAAAGCGATGTTAAAGGTACGTTGGCTGCAATGGATGGTTTCCCGGTAACATTCAGAACTATTGATCCGCCATTGCATGAATTTGTTCCTACAAGAATTGATGAAAGAGAAAAATTGGCTGTAAGTCTCGGAATATCACTTGATGAATTGAATAAACGTGCTGATTCACTCCACGAAAACAACCCAATGATGGGTCATCGTGGTGTGCGACTTGGAATTACTTATCCTGAAATTACCGAAATGCAAGTACGTGCAATTTTTGAAGCAACAGCAGAATTATTGAAAGAAGGAAAAAAACCTTTTCCTGAAATTATGATACCTGTTACCTGTCACGTTAATGAAATCAAACACCAGTATGAAATCATAACTAAAGTTCATGCAGAAGTTTGTAAGAAATTCGGATTGAAGAAAATTGCTCACTTAACAGGAACAATGATTGAGATTCCACGTGCAGCATTAACAGCAAATAAAATTGCGGAAGTTGCACAATTCTTCTCATTTGGAACAAACGATCTTACACAAATGGCTTTCGGATTCTCAAGAGATGATATAGGTGGATTTTTACCTGAATATCTTGACCAGAAAATTCTTCCAGAAGATCCATTCCAGTCAATAGATCAGGAATCAGTTGGAATGCTTATGGAGATAGCAACACAAGGTGGAAGATCAACAAGGCCCGATCTTAAAGTCGGAATTTGCGGTGAGCATGGCGGTGAACCAAAATCAGTTGAGTTCTGTCATAAGATTGGTTTAAACTATGTAAGCTGTTCCCCATACCGTGTTCCGATTGCCCGTTTAGCTGCTGCTCAGGCTGTTATTAAAGAGATGAAAAATGCTAAACCATCAGCTAAAAAATCTGCAGGTAAAAAGAAAACTGTAGTAAAGAAAAAATCAGTTAAGAAGAAGTAATCTATTTCAAATGTCATTCTGATGAGTGATGCGAAAGATATTTTCTCTTCGCTCAGAGTGACAAAAGAAAATCAACATAATAAGAAAAGGTAAAGACAAATGAAGTTATCAGATTTCAAATATACTCTTCCCAAAAATGTAATTGCAAAACATCCTGTTATTCCAAGGGATAAAGCTAAACTTATGGTTCTTAACAGGGAGACACAGGAAATTGAGAATAAAAAGTTCTCCGATGTTGCAGATTATATTGAAAAGGGAGATGTAGTTGTAGTTAATGAAACAAGAGTTTTCCAGGCAAGGCTTTACGGCAAGAAGGAAAAAACAAATGCAAAGATCGAGGTTTTCCTTTTAAGGGAACTGAATGCTGATGAAGCTATATGGGATGTTATTGTTGACCCGGCCAGGAAAGTTAGAATTGGAAATAAAATTTATTTTAACGATAAGTTATGGTGTGAAGTAATTGATAATACAACTTCGAGAGGAAGAACTGTAAGATTTAACCAGCCGAATAATGTTTTTAAAGCTGTAGAA
>CAYNUV010000007.1:0-20997 GCA_964400245.1 uncultured Ignavibacteriaceae bacterium | reverse complement strand
TAAAAGCTTCCGGTCTAAAGTAAATTATTTGAGATTATTAAAAAGAAGAGAGATTTTAAGAATAGGTCTTAAGGATATTTTAGGATTTAGTGAGCTTAATGAAGTTACATCTGAATTGTCTGTCCTTGCAAAAGTTATTTCAGATAAATTGTTTTCTCTTTGTTATGAAGAAATACTTAACAAGTATGAGATAAAAAATATTGAACATAAATATTGCATAATTGCTTTGGGAAAACTTGGTGGTAATGAGCTTAATTACAGTTCGGATATAGACCTGATAATAATTTATGATGAAGATTCTTTGGTAACAGTAAAAAATTATTCTGAAATACTAACCGAAGCAGTTCATCTTTTTATTGAATCTGCAACTTCTTTTACAGGTGCGGGATTTATTTACAGGATTGACTTCCGGCTAAGGCCTGATGGAAGAACTTCTTCTTTATGTAAAGATTATAATGAGTTTATCAGTTATTATGAGAGCCGGGGTGAAGACTGGGAAAGGCAAATGTTAATTAAAGCTTCTTTCCTTTCAGGGAGCAAAGATTTTTACATTAAGCTGATGAATTATCTTAATCATTTTATTTATCCTTCAACATTTTCTGTATCTCCTACTGAACAAATAAATCTTTTGAAAAAAAATATTGAAAAGAATTTGGGGAAAGATGAAAATATAAAACTTATTCCCGGAGGAATAAGAGATATTGAGTTCTCTGTTCAGGCGCTTCAATTAATTAATGGTGGGAGAAATCAGGAAATCAGAACCGGAAATACTCTTGAAGCAATTTCGAAATTAAAAAACGCTAATCTGCTTGGAAATAAAGAAGCTGAAGTCATGATGGATGCTTATATTTTTTACAGGAAGATAGAGCATTTTCTTCAATTAATGAACGACATACAGACACACACAATTCCGGAAAAAGGAGAAATACTTGAGAAGTTAAGTGCCTACACTGACTTTAATAACTCAAATGAATTTAAATCGGCAGTAAAGAATTATCGTTCAAAAATTCATAAGATTTTTAATTCAATTACAGGTTCTGAAAAGAAATCTGCAAAAGAAAAAAGTAAAATAAAATTTGATAATGAACAAAAGGCATTGCAGAATTTGAGATTCCTTAGAGAAGGAACGGGCTTACTTGGACAAAAAAGTTCTGATAAAAAATCAATTTCCGATTTTCAGAAAATTGAGCCGCACCTCATGAAGTATCTTGAAAAGTCAATCTCACCTGACCTGGTTATTCAGAATTTTGCAAGAATTATTAAGGATGCAAAATTTCCTTCGATATGGTATAACGCTTTTACTGATAAAAAATTCTTTAACAGCTTTTTAACAATACTTGAATTCTCTCAGAAAGCTGTTGATCTTTTTGCAGAAGATAAAGATCTGCGCGAATATTTCTTAACTAAAAAAGTTTTTGAAAAAGTTGACGCATCATCTTTCAGCAAATTATCTGTAAAAAAAATTAATTTTATTCTTTCTGTTCAATTCACGTTTAATATAATTTCGGCTGAGAAACTCTCCTCCACATTAAGTGATTTCTTCAGGTTTAAAATTTCTGAAACTCTTGGAAAACTCCTTAGCAAAAAACTAAAGCCATCAAATTTCTTTATTGCAGGTCTGGGAAGTTTTTCTACAAAAGAAATGACATTTGCTTCCGATATTGATTTAATATTTGTGGTAAACAAACTTGATGCAAAAGGATTTTATCAAAAAGAATTTCAGAGTATTCTTTTAAAATTAAAAAATGATTTTAATCCCTATAACGTAGATTGCCGGCTTCGCCCTGAAGGAAAAAGCAGCTTACTCGTCTGGGAATTGGGAAGTTATTCAAACTATATTAAAGACAGAGCAAGAATTTGGGAATTACAGGCCTTTACAAAGTTGAATTTTATTTATGGCAGTAAAAAACTTTACACACAATTTCAAAAAGTATTAGTTGAAAGAGTCAGGAAAGAAGATAAAAATAATATTAAAAAAGAAATGCTGGGTATGAGAAAGAAAATTTATCCTAAGTCAATTGGGCTTAACACATATAGTTTTAATATTAAAAAAAGCCGCGGAGGGTTAGCTGATATTGAATTTGTTCTTCAATACTTAATACTTTGCAATCCGGATTTATATAAAAAATGTTTCGGAAATAATACGATTAAAAATATTTCCAATCTCTTAAAAAAGAATAACAAATTAAAGGATCTGGAAAAGCTTAAAGACAATTTTAATTTCCTTAAGAAGATTGAGCTGCTTAACCAGAATATTTTTAACAACACGTTATCCAACATTGTACAGGATGATAAAAAATTTATGATCTTTGCTTCAAGTCTTAAGCTGAAAAATAAAGAAGAGTTTTTCAGAATATTAAAATCAATTGCAAATTCAAATCAGAGCTTATTTAATAAATACCTGGAAGAAAATTGAAACTGCTAAAAAAATATTATTATCTTTTTACAGGATTGTTTGTATTCATTATGTACCTTACAACTTTGGCACCAACAGTTGTAAAAATTGATTCCGGTGAACTCGCAACAGTTCAATCAACACTTGGTATTGCACACCCTACGGGTTACCCATTATTTACTATTGCTGGTTACATATTTTCTTTGATTCCTTTACCTTTCACAGAAATTTATAAACTGAATTTGCTAGCAGCAATTTGGTGTGCAACCGGTATATCAATTTTCGTTTATACGGCAAAGTTTGTTTTGGATAATATTAATTCGTTCGTTACTCTAAAAAAAGCAACACAACAAAAATCAAAAAAGAAAAAAAAGTCAAAAGAAATTACTGCAACTACTTCAGCAATCATTATCCCGGAAAATAAAAAATACTTTGCGGCACTAGCCGGAGGTTTAATTCTCGCATTCAGCAGAACATTCTGGATGCAAAGCACATCCGTTGAAGTTTATTCCCTCCACATCTTTTTAATTTCTCTAATAATACTTTCTTTAGTTAAAGGTTTTGTTGAGGAAAATTCTTCCTCAAAGCTTTCTAAAAACTGGATTCTTTTTTCTGTTTTTCTTGCACTCGGTTTTACAAATCATATGACCACCTTACTAATTATTCCCGGGACTGCTTATTTATTTTTCAACAAATATGGATTTAATAAACAAGGTTTTAAGAAAATCGGTTTGATACTCTTAATATTTTTTCCTGTTCTGATATTGATTTATTCTTATCTGCCAATTCTGGCTTCACAAAATCCATTAGTGAATTGGGGAAATCCTGTTGATCTGGAAAAAATCATTCGTCATATCACAGGTAAGCAGTATCAGGTTTGGTTATTTTCTTCAACTGAGGCTGCTAAAAAACAATTTGTTTATTTTTTCAACTCGCTGCCGATTGAATTCACAGTAAATCTTTTTATTGCAGTCATCGGTTTGATTTATTCTTTTGTTACCGGAAGAAAGTTTGGGATATTCATTCTGATCTTATTTATCACCACAGTTTTATATTCTATAAACTATGATATAAACGACATTGATTCATATTTTCTTCTCACTTATATATCTTTGGGTTTCTTCTCGGTATTTGGAATTATAAAACTACTTTCCTTTCTAAAGATTAAAAACTCATATAACATCTCTGCAGGATTAATTGGTTTGTTCATTTTAACTCACTTCAGTATTACATATAGTAAAGTTGATGAAAGCAAAACTTATATCTATGAAGATTACACTAGGGCACTTCTCGGAAGTGTTTCCCAAAATGCAATTGTCTTTAGTTACCAATGGGATTATTTTCTTTCTGCTTCTTACTATTTGCAGTTAGTTGAAAAGTTTAGGAAAGATGTTGTTGTAATTGATAAAGAATTATTAAGAAGATCGTGGTATTACCATCAACTTGAAAGAAATTATCCGGGAGTTTTAGATGGAACAAAAACCGAGATAGACTTATTCCTTAATGCTCTTCAGCCTTTTGAGAGAGATGAAACTTTTAATTCAAGCCTGTTAGAAAATCTTTACAGAAAAATTATGACAAATCTTGTAAGCACGAATATTAATAAACGGGATTTTTATATAGGACCGGAACTTTTTGAAAGTGAAATGCAAAAAGGAGAATTTAAACTTCCGGAAGGTTATACTTTAGTTCCCGATCATTTTTTATTTAAAGTTGTTAACACAAAAGATTATGTACCTGTTTCAAATCCCGATTTTAAAATAAGAGTTCCTGATAGAAAAGATCATTACGTTGAAAATATTGTTAACCTCTTTATCTGTCCAATGCTTGTAAGAAGAGCAATGTATGAACTTCAGTTTGATAAAGTTGAACAGGCAAGATTGTATATCCGGAGGATTCAAAAAGATTTTCCCGATTACATAATTTCTGAAAATATAATGCAAGCAGTAGGAAAGTGATTGGCATTTTGAGTGGGAATTAGTCGTTAGTATTATTCAGTAAAACATATGCAGGTATTCTGGACTTACTCTTGAACCTGCACTTGCTCTTTAATTTAGTCTTCCACAGCGTTTAACAAATCTTCTCTCCGTTCTTTGCTTAATTCATCCTGTGTCATAAATGATTGAAGTGTAACATCCATCTGTTGAATTAAATTTCGCTTATAATATTTAGGGGCGAAAACTGAACCATCAAGCATATAAAGCCGTTTACTTTTCTCATCGTAAAAAGTGTAGTTTATGAAAGGGCCATTCATATTTTTGTTTTTGCTTTTCCACAAACCCTGAGTTAAAATTGAATACCTGCCTTTGAAAATAACTTCGCTTGATGTGTAATAATTTTTATCAATAACAACATAAGAACCAGCATCAGATGTTTGATAAAATTTCTTTGTTAAATTATTCCTGATCACCTTAATTGAATCGGCATTTAAAATTTCCGGCGATGCATTTTCTATCCAATGAACAAAAATCCATTTATCCATATCATTGTTTGGAGATTTTTTCAACCATACAAAATTTTCCTCGGGTTTATTTAATCCGATTATAAAATTGGTTTGTACATATATTATCCAGCCATAATCTTTTAATAGCCTGCCTTCAACATCTTTCTGTTCATAAGCGGAATTATATAAGCTTGAGTATAATCTTTTGTCGAAAATTTTCTGGAAAGCATAAAGCAAATCATCTTTATTATTAATAATATTTGATTGAAGCTCCTGCATATTCTTACCAGTTAAAACAATAACAAGCTGGTCTTTAGCCCAGAGGTCATATTTTTTTACTATGGATTCATCAGTCTTTCCTGATTTCATTCTTGCTGCAGAATCAACAATTGCTTTAATAAACTGAGATGTTGTTGACGAAGAATTTAAAGGAGCGACGATGATGATGTTTTTTTTGTTCTGATGTTTCTCAACTTCAGTTACCGGGATCCTGATTAAAGTAAAAAGCTTTTCTGGCTGGGGAGTATAAATTAATTTTTCAAAAGTAGTTTCAAGTGCAGTTTTTAATTCTTCAAACTCAAGTGAATCTGCAATAACATAAATTTCATCTTCTAATCCGCTTGCAGGTTTGATTGAAGGATCGCATCCGCAAATAATAATTACAGAACTGAACAGCAGGGCTAAAATAAAAGTTTTCACTTTTAGTTTGGAACTCCGGTTAGAACCAGGTTTACGTTTGGCAGCAGTATTATATATAAAATCCACATCGTTAATCCAATTGCAATAGGAATAGATAGATTATCATCAACAAATCCGAAAGAAATGTTTTCCACAATTCCTCCTGTAAATGCAGCAATAAAACCAATTAAATATTCAATAAATAAACCATTATAAACTTTGGGCGTAAAAATAACAACGATACTTGCACTGATAAAAAATGCCAAAGTTCCTTCAAGGCTTTTGGAAAGAAATTTTTTTCTACCGTATTTTCTTCCAACCAAAGCAGCAATACTATCGCTTATTATTAATATGCTGAATGCTGTAACAAATAAAACTTTTGGGAGGATTATTACACAAATAAGAGCGGACATTAAAACATAAGTAGCCCCATTTAAATTCTTTTTATTATTATCAACTTCATGTTTCCGGAGTATAAACCCGAAGATTTTATAAAAAACATTTCCAACAGCAGGTGAAATATAACGGCCAAGATCAATAAAAAGTGCAACAGCAGTTAATATTCCTAAAATAATTATTGCTGTTTCCATGATAATGAAATAATAAACGATTGGAATTGAAAGGGAGAAGAGATGAATCAGCTTTCTTACTAATTCATCCCTGTAATTAATTGTTCCGTGATCAGATTGAATCATCTTGAGGGGATGTTTCTTTCGGTTTTCTCTGTTCTATAAGTTTCTTTACATGCTCTGGAATTTCCTTTTCTTCTTCAGCAGTTCCATTTCTTTTCATAGGTGGAAGTTCTTCCCCATTAATAATTTTTTCTATTTCAGATGAATCAAGAATTTCTCTTTCAAGCAACTCTAGGGAAAGCCGGTGGAGTAAGTCTATATTCTGATTAAGAATATTTTCAGATCGTTTCATAGCACCATTTATTATTTGCTTTATTTCCTCATCAATCTCAATTGCAGTTTTTTCACTATAGTCTCTATGCTTTTGAATTTCTCTTCCAAGGAATATTTCTTCTTCTTTTGCACCATAACTTAATGGGCCAAGCTTTTCACTCATTCCCCATTCACAAACCATTTTACGTGCAATGTTTGTTGCTTTCTCAATATCGTTGCCTGCACCAGTTGTATAATGATTGAAAACTATTTTTTCTGCTGCTCTTCCGCCTAAGGCATAAGTTATTACAGCTTCAAGATAATCTTTTGAATAAGTATGCTTTTCATCAATTGGAAGATAGCTTGTTACACCGAGTGCTCTTCCGCGTGGAATTATTGTTACTTTGTGTACCGGATCAGCTTCCGGAAGCATTCTTGCAACAAGAACGTGCCCAATTTCATGATAAGAAGTTATCTTTTTTTCTTTTTCAGAAATGATCATGCTCTTTCTTTCCATTCCCATCATCACTTTATCTTTTGCTTCTTCAAAATCAATCATTTCAACTTTTGGTTTATTTTTTCTTGCAGCAAGCAAAGCAGCTTCATTAACAAGATTTGCCAGGTCAGCACCTGATAATCCCGGAGTACCTTTAGCAAGAACATCAAGTTTAACTGACGGAGCCAAAGGAATATTCCTTGTGTGAACTTTAAATATTCCTTCACGTCCTTTTACATCAGGTCTGTCAACAACAATCTGCCTGTCAAATCTTCCCGGCCTTAATAAAGCAGGATCGAGAACATCAGGACGGTTTGTTGCTGCAATAATTATAACTCCTGTATTCTGTTCAAAGCCATCCATTTCAACAAGCAACTGGTTTAAAGTCTGTTCACGCTCATCATGACCACCGCCTAAGCCTGCACCTCTATGCCTTCCAACCGCATCTATTTCATCAATAAAAATTATACAAGGCGCATTTTTCTTTCCTTGTTCAAAAAGATCTCTTACACGGCTTGCTCCAACACCAACAAACATTTCAACAAAGTCGGCACCACTTATTGAAAAGAAAGGAACACCTGCTTCTCCTGCAACTGCTCTTGCAAGCAGAGTTTTACCTGTTCCGGGAGGGCCTAACAAAAGAACGCCTTTGGGAATTTTACCGCCAAGCTTTTGAAACTTGGTTGGTTCTTTCAGAAATTCAATTACCTCCTGAAGTTCAACTTTGGCTTCATCTGCACCTGCAACATCTTTAAATGTTATTCTTGAACCTGACTGAGTAATTAACTTTGCCTTACTTTTTCCAAAAGAGAAAATACCGCGTGTACCTCCGCCTGTTCCCTGCATTCTTCTCATAATAAAAATCCAAACAGCAATAATAATTATCCATGGGACAAAACTAACAAGTACATTCAGCCATTCGTTGGATTCTTTATCGAAAGAATAATCAATACCTTTTTGCTTCCAAACTGCTTCCTGATCTTTAATTATTGGTTCAGGGAGATAAACTGAAAATTGCTCAATCTCCTGTGGTTTATTATTTATCTGAACAATTTCTTTGTGGTCTAACTCTGCTTTGAAATAATAATCATTTATGTCCGACTTCGTAATAATTGCTTTCTTAATTTTATCTTCATTGAGCAGTTTTTCATATTGATTATATGGTATCTCTACATAATTTGTTGAACCCGTTCTGAAAACCTGCATGACAATTACAGCCGCAACAATTACAGCACCCCAGCCAAAAACCAGTCTTATAATTTTCGACCAGTCAAAGTTATCATCCGGTTTATTTGATCCGCCACCTTTGGGAGGTTTTGGAGTATTTTTTTCGTTGTTTTTATCTGCCATACTTAGATTATATATTTTCTTATCTAATTTTATTTTCTGTTATACTTTTAAAACATATATTGAACGCAAATTCCTGAATTTTTGAGCATAATCCAATCCATAACCTATTACAAATTTACTTGGAACTTCGAAACCAATATAATCAATTTTAATATTATATTTAAGACTATCCGGTTTAAGGAGTAGCGAAACCACCTTCATACTTGCGGGTTTATGTTTTGAGAACAGTTCTTCTATATATTTTATAGATAAACCTGAATCAACAATATCCTCAACTATAATAATGTCCCTGTTTTTAACATCGCAATTCAACTCTTTTAAAAGTTTTACTTTTCCTGTAGATATTTTTTCATCGCCGTAACTCGATAACTTAAAAAAGTCTATTTCACAATCAATGTTAATATTCTTGATTAAATCAGCCAGGAAGAGAAAGGCACCATTCAGAACCCCGATAAAAACAGGTGTTTTATCTTTATAATCTTTAGAAATCTGTTCGGCAAGTTCTTTGACCCTTGCCTGAATTTTTTCCTCTTTGATATAAGGAATAAAAATTTCTGAGCCAAAAATTATTTTATCTTCATTAATTACGATAGACATAATTCCAAAATCTTTTTAGTTGAAGAGTTTATTCTGAACCGGTTATCGAGCCTTAAGCCGATTACCCAAACTATACGGTTATTATTTAATAAAATCATTTGTTCCTTCTTTTTAAATGAAGAAATTTTCTGTTCATTCAAAAAATCGGAAACTTTCTTGGAACCTTTCATACCAAACGGATAAAACCTGTCGCCTGGAAGCCATCTTCTTATACGAAAATTTTTATCTGTAATATCACCACTTATAAATTCAATATTCTTATTATAACTAAATGCGGAATCAATTTTCTCAACTTCAGTGATAGAAAGTTTTTTATCATCAATTGTTATTTTCTCTCCTTTGTTGATAATTACAGGTTTAAAATTAAGTTCAGATTTTTTTCTTTGAATTATTAATTCATTTCTTTCTTTAATCACTTTAATCTTATTAAATATCTGAATGCTTTTCCCTGCTTGTTTATCAATTAAAGAAATAATCTTCTTACAATCATCAAAAGAAATTTGAGACTTAAATTCTTTTTCAAAGATAAACCGGAAGATTTTACTCCAGTATTCTTTTTCATTTTTTTTTAGCTCAGTTAAAGATAAACTTATATGATCCTTCTTTTTAGATACGACGCTTTTTGTAATTTTATCTATCTTTTTCTTAAGTACACTATTAATATCTCTAAAAATTTCCGAAGATTTTAACAGCGTGTTAGAGAGAGAAGGATTCAGTCTCTTTTTTATTAAAGGAATAACCTGGTTGCGGAGAAAATTTCTTTCATAATCATCTTTAAGATTAGTTCTATCAGTTCTGTATTTTATTTTATAAAAATTAAGATAATTAAAAATTTCTTCTTTCGTTAAAGCCAGGATTGGTCTTATTATCTTTTCTCTAAAAGGTGGAATTCCAGATATTCCACGCAGGCCGGCTCCTTTAATAAGATTTAACAAAACCGTTTCAGCATTGTCATCACAATTATGTGCTGTTGCTATTTTTGTGTATCCTTTCTTTAAAGCTATTCTTTCAAATTCTTTGTAACGAATAATTCTACCTGCTTCTTCAGTTGATACTTTTTCTTTTACAGCAAATGATTTAACATTTTTTCTTACGGAATAAAAAGGAATATCAAGTTTTTCAGAAAGTTGTTTACAAAATAGTTCATCTTTATTTGCCTGCAATTCTCTTAAAAGATGATTTATATGAACAGCACCAAAAGTAATTTTAAATTTTGCTGAGTACTTTTTCAAAAAATGAAGAAGAAAAACAGAATCCGGACCACCGCTTAAAGCAACAAGAACTTTATCATTTTTTTCAATCAGCTTTTTTTCATTAATGAATTTCAGAACTTTCTGCTCAATCTTTTTCATCTTATAAACTTATACAGGAATATCGTCTTTCCTGCCTTCCATTATTCTCTCAACATATTTTCCAAGAACATCAAACTCAAGATTAACTTTATCACCAACTTTTCTATCAGAGAAAACTGTTTCCTGCCATGTAAAAGGAATTATTCCTACACCAAAGAAGTTATCACCTAATTCGGCAACGGTCATACTAACTCCATCAATAGAAACTGATCCTACATAAATAAGATACTTCTTAAAATTATCCGGGAAACTGATTTTCATAAAATGGCTGTTTGAAAGTTCCTGAACATCTTTAACTGTTCCCGTAGTATCAACGTGTCCAAGGACAAAATGCCCGCCAAGTCTTGCATTGGCCTTCAACGGCCTTTCAAGATTAATTCTGTCATTTACATTCAACTTCCCAAGGTTTGTTTTTTTCAGAGTTTCCTCAATAGCATCTACGGAAAAAGTATTTCCTTCGCGTTTAACAACTGTAAGGCAGCAACCGTTAACACTTATGCTGCTGCTTACATTAAGATCATCAAGTATTTTTTCTGCGGCAAATGTAAATTGGAAACCCTTGCCTGTTTCTTTTTTATTTACCAGCCTGCCTGTTTCTTCAACTAATCCTGTGAACATACTCCCCTCTTATTATTTGATAAAAGATCATTTACAAAACTCCATTAAAATATCATCACCAATTTTTTCAACACTTTTAATTTTAACCTTTAATGATTTTTGCAATTGTTTAATTCCAATGTTACCGAAAACCGGGATACCGCATCCAAGAATTCTAGGGCTTATAAAGATAAACATATCATCAAAAAGATTTTGTTTTACAAAAGATGTAAAGACCTGGCTTCCTCCTTCAACCAAAACTGATGCAATTCCTTCTTTATATAATTCCCTTAAAGTGTTTTTAAGGTTTAACCTGTTATCTCCATCATCTTTAGCATAAAGAACTTTTACACCAAGAGAATGTAATTTATTAATTCTTCTTTTCTTACCAAGATTTTTTTTTGACGTTATTATAATAAGGTTTTTATCCGAATTCTTTGTAAAAATCTTATGATTAAGCTTCAAGCTAAGGTCAGTATCAAGAATAACCCTTTTAGGATTTCTTCCCTCGACAAGCCTGACAGTCAACTTCGGGTCATCCTTTATAACTGTACCAGCTCCAACCAATACAGCATCATATTTAGCACGAAGTTTATGTACATATTGTCTTGATTGTGTTGAAGAAATCCATGCAGATTCACCAAATTTGTCGGCTATTTTACCATCAATCGTTTGTGCAGCTTTTAATGTTACATAAGGAAGTTTTTTAGTTATATACCTGAAAAAAAATTTGTTCAGCTCAATGCATTCATTTTCAAGAACACCAACTTTAACTTCTATACCGGCAGATTTTAATTTCTTAACTCCCTTACCACTAATAAGCGGATTCATATCCAAGGTGCCTATAACAACTCTTTTAATTTTCTTTTCAATTATAAGATTAACACATGGAGGAGTTTTGCCAAAGTGGCTGCACGGTTCAAGATTTGTATAAAGAGTTGCTCCTTCAACATTACTACCGGCTTTTTGAATAGCGTTTACTTCCGCATGGTTAGCACCGAATTTTTCATGAAAACCAGCTCCAATAATTCTATCATTCTTTATAATGATGCACCCTACAAGAGGATTGGGACTGACTTTTCCAGTACCTTTTTTTGCAATTTCTAATGCTAATTTTATATATGATTCGTCTGTCAATTTAAAAACTTGTAATTATTTTATTTCAAGAATTTCGAAATCGAGTAACCCGGCAGGTGCTTTTACCTGTACTTTATCACCGGCTTTTTTTGCCATCAATCCCTGGCCTACAGGGGAAGTAACGGAAATTTTTCCTGCCTGAAAATCTGCTTCTTCGGGAGAGACTAATGTGTAGTTAAAAATTTTATTGGTCTTTAGATTTTTAATTTTGACTTCAGACAGGATATGAACCTCTCCCTCAACAAACTGAGATGGATCAATTATCCGGGCACGGGCAAGAACATTTTCAAGCTTGCTTATTCGAAGCTCAAATAATCCCTGTTCTTCTTTTGCAGCATCATACTCTGCATTTTCAGAAAGATCTCCATGAGCCCTTGCTTCTGCAATTTTAGAAGCAATTTCTTTTCTTCCACTTGTCTTTAATTCCTGGAGTTCTTTTTCAAGTTCAAGAAGCCTCTTTCTAGTTAAATATACAAATCCCTGGTCAGACATTATTTTACCCGGTTTTATTAATAATTAAAGTTTAAAAAAAAAATTATCCCGCTTCTGCGGGACTAATGAAAAATTAAAGATTTTAGTTTTATATGTCAAGAAGTATTTACATTAAAGAAAAACCCCGCATAAAAACGGGGTTATTTAAATAATTTCAAAGATGACATCCTTTAAAAAGATGTCATCTCTAAATGTTTTTAATTACTTCATCAGAAGCATTTTATTTGTCTTCATAAAACTACCTGCTTGCAACGTATAAAAATACGCTCCGGTAGTTAACGAAGAAGCATCAAAAGAAACTTTATAAATCCCTGCTTCTTTTTCCTGGTTTACCAATGTTGCTACTTCAACTCCAATAGCATCAAAGATTTTTAGAGTAACAAATTCTTTTTCAGGAAGCTGATATTGAATTGCTGTTGCCGGGTTAAATGGATTAGGATAATTTTGTGATAATGAAAAAACAGCAGGCGGCTCAACTTCTGAATTTATTGTACTGCTATATTCAAAGGAACCATTGATGTCAATTATTTTTAATCTGTACATATAATTTCCCGGTTTTAATCCGATATCGGAGTAAGAATAATAATTTTGTTCTGTTGTCGTTCCATTTCCCTGAACAA
The DNA here is from genome assembly GCA_964400245.1 of uncultured Ignavibacteriaceae bacterium. GTDB lineage: Bacteria > Bacteroidota > Ignavibacteria > Ignavibacteriales > Ignavibacteriaceae > RBG-16-34-14. The sequence goes on along the minus strand of CAYNUV010000007.1, from coordinate 7,956 downwards.
AACCGATAGATTCCCATTTACTTGTTACATTATCCTTAAGAATTGAAATTCTTTCAACATTAAAACCATGGTTATTAATTTCAGTTACTGTTATCCAGCTTAGTGTAACAGAATTTGAATTAATAAAAGAACTGAAAGTAGTAAGTTCAACTGGTACAGCCGTACTAATTACAAAATTGGTATTTGAAATATCATAGAAAATATTATTTGCAGCTTGTACTTTAATCCTGGCTGTAGTTGTTTCATTGTCCGGTATTAATACTTCTTCTGAACCATCATTAGGAGTATTTGATATCAATGTAATTGAAAAAGTTTGACCACCATTTGTTGAAAGAAGAATATTTACTAAAGCACAATTGACTGGTGCTACATTAGTGTTTGTTACATTCCATGTAATAGTTTGAAGTGATAATCCCGGCCAATCAACCGCAGTGTTAGGAGATGTAACAACGAATGGTCCTGCAGTATTTGTAACAGAAAACGAAAGATTAGAACTTTTTCCTACACCACCACCACCAGGTCTGTTATCTCTTGCTGTAAGTCTGAATGTAAGATTCCTTGTATAACTTGGAAGTATTTCACCAATTGTCTGAGTATTGTTAAGGAGATTTGATAATTTTGGAAAAAGTCTTGTTGAAGATGAAACAGGATCAAAGCTTCTGAAAATAGGGGCATTACCTGAAGGAGAATTTGGACTCCCCGCAGGACCAAGATCAAATTCTTCCCAACAATAAGTTAATGCATCTCCATTAGGATCCACCGCAGAACCTGTTAATGAAAACGGAGTGTTTATTGGAATAGAAAAACCTCCCGATTGAACAGTTACAACAGGGGCATTGTTTCCTGTTGATGTAATTACAGGACAGCCATTTCCAAAACTTAGGGTTGTATAAGCTACAATTTCATCCTGACTAATTCCATGAAAATAATCATCACTGGAAGATTGAAGATTTTGTGAACCGCAAATCCCGGCATAAGCCATTATTGTACTTCCACTGCCAGGTTCATAAGCAGTTGAACCATTTCTATTACCTCCACTACAAGCTCCTCCATTACCATTAAAAGAATGATTACCTCCAAATTGATGACCCATTTCGTGTGCTACATAATCAACATAAAAAGGGTCTCCGGTTGGTTGAGTAAGACCAGTAACTCCTTGTGCTTTTAGACCAGCTCTGCAAATCACTCCTAAAAATGCGACGCCTCCTCCTCCTGTACTAAATACGTGACCAATATCATAATTAGCAGTACCAATAACTGCATCTAAATTACTCTGATTCTGGCCAAGCATTGTAGAGCCATTACTATTTGTATAAGGATCTGTAGATGAATTTGTATAAACAATTAGATTATTATTAGCAACTAAAACCATTCTGACAGATACTTCATTTTCATAAATCTGATTAACCCTGTTCATTGCAACAACAATTGCATTCATACCTGCATTTACAGTTCCGCCATGAAACGTAGTATATTCACCGGTTGCAGCAACAGCAACACGATAGGTTCTTAATTGTTCTCCTACACGATATTCTATTCCATTCGACACAAGATTTCTAATCTCTTCAGCTATTTCTGGCTCAATCTCAGGACCGTCGCAAATAAATGGATTAACTTCAGTAGGTTGAAAGTCTTTTTTATAGTAACTGATATAATTAATAATATTTCCCTGGCTATATGGATCAATATAAATAGTTCCGTTTATTGTACATATCATAGCATGAAACCCTGATGGTGTAAAATCAAATCTTACATTAAATATGCCTTCTGTTAATCCCCGTCCGATATATGTTTTTATTTCAGGGTATTTAATTGAGAGTTCTGGTTCCATAATTGGAGATTCCAGAACATTAAAAAATTCAAATTCACCGTTTGGAAGCGGCAATTCAAGAAGTATTTCCGATTCATTTGCTTCTTCACTAAACTCGAGAGGTACCTGGACAAGAATACTTTTTAACTCTACAATATTTAATGAAAGTGTTCTATATTCTTGTGGGATAATTTGTCTGTTTAGATTGTCAACGATTGAACTTTCATTGATATCCTGCCAAATTTTATTTTCGTTGGTCTGAGCCTGAGAAACAAAAATTCCAATAATAAAAAACAGTGCAAAAAAAAGATTGAGTTTTAACCGGTATTGATTAGTAAAAAAATTGTGTAGGAAATAAACAGTAATACTTTTTCTCATAAAGTTTCCTTTGAATGAATTAATTAGTTAAGATGATTTTAAGTGCAAAATAAATTCTTTTACAAAAAGGCACAACTAAAATTTCAATTTGTTTCTTCAATTCTGCATATTGATCTAAAACTACAGAACCTGCAAACTTTATTTTCCCTGTCATTTAGTTGCGTAAGATGAAATTTGCCGGAGCTAATTGATTCTACATATTTAGTAACTGCATCTTTGCATGTCTCAATAAGAGCTGCTGAAGTTTTTTTTGATGAAAGATCTTTTACAGGTATTCTTCCAAATTCACCTTCTTTGTATTTTAATGAATAAATATCTGCCCCGTCCGGTTCATAATCTTTTTTAAGCTGAGCTTTAATCAATTCTTTAGCAGCATACATATAAAGCGGAAGCTGTAATGAAATTCCATGTTCAAGATCTTCACCGGTTGGTTTTCTTCCACCAAGCTTATAATCAACAACCCTGAATTCACTTTCTTTCTTATTCAAATCGATTCGATCAATTTTACCTCTGATTGAAACATCATTTACTTTTAAATTTTTTATTTCTTCGGGTAATTCGCTATTATCAATTTTTCCAAAACCAACTTCAAAAAACTCAGGGACAAATCCATCTGTTCTCATTCTTTCTTCCCGGAGAAATTTAAAAAGAATTGAGCTCTCCTTCTTATTATTTAATCCGAGAATTTTTTCTCTCTCATAAAAACTTAAAGGTGATTTGAAATTTGCTTCATCAATTTTCTTTTCCGCAATTGAAAAGAGTAATTCGCATACATAATTAAAATCTTCATCATTACACTGATAAAGTATTATTCCTTTCTTCTTCAATTGGATATAAAACTCATAAAAGATATTATGAAGAATGCTTCCCATTTCAAGAGCTTCTACTTCTTCAGTTGGCTCTTCAACTTCTTCAAGCCTCAATATTCTTTCTGCAAAATATTTATAAGGGCACTTTGCATAAGTCTCAAGTTGTGAAACTGAATACTGGCGAAACTTAAGATCGTTTAACCATTCTTTTTCTTTTTCCTGCAAGGATTGAAAAATATTTCCAACAAATGGAGAAGAACCAAACGTATCATTTCTTCTTAAGTTATTAATACCAATAGCTTCTTTAACAGACTCTATATTCACAGCGGTTTGTTCTTCCGCTAATTTGATTGTTGATAAAGATTCTTCGTTTAATCCGATTAATTTTAATAATTCTTCTTTGGAATAAATTTTATTTTGATAATTTATTTCTGATTTTTCCTTAACCATAAAAAGCTCTTTGAACTCCGTCAAAAAATTAGATTGGATTAGTTCTTTTCTCTCTTCGGTTAAAGGATAAGCGAGATACAAGCCTTTCTTCCATGAGCATAATGATTGGTAAAAATGATACCGTTCTTCCGTCTGATGATTTTCTTCACCTCTGAAATAAGAACCGGAAAGAAAAATTTCGGGCGAATATCGTGTTGGTAAATCTCCATCACACAACCCGGGAATAAATAAGTAATCAAACTCAAGCCCGCGGATTTCATTTAAAGTAGTAACCTGTATTCCGTATCCCGGTTTTTCTTTAACGTTATATCTTGCAGATAGAACTGCTGTTCTTATTTGATTAAGAAAGAACTTAAGTGAAAATTTTGTTAATGATTCATATTCATCTTCAATTAAATTTAAAACTTCATTAACAGTTTCAAGTAAAGTATTTATAGCTTTAATATTTTTTTCAACAAGAGCCGGGTTGTCGTTTATTATCTTAAATGGAACTTCAAGTTTAAAAACAAGGTTAACAAATTTTTCACGGAAATCTTTAACTGTTAATTTTTCTTTAAAGTGTTTTAAAAAAGAATTAAGCACTTGAAGCGAATTTAGTGCTTTGGTAAATGTTTCTTTTTTATCAGAAAATCTTTCAAAAGAATTTTCTTCAAGTTTACTCTTATGTGAAATGGCATTATTTAAAGCCGTTGTCCATCTTTCATAGCCGGAAAGAATCTTTAAATCTGAAGAAGCTTTCAGTAAACTTGAAAGATCAACATCTTTTATATTTATATAACCGCTGATTAAAGCACGGAAAATATTTTTATAGTAGTAATCATTTTCGAGAATTTCAAGAAAATTAATTAGTGCAATAACCGGTGAAGAATTGCTGAGAGAAAAACGGTCAGTCAGGTTAAATGGCAAACCATACAAAGAAAAAATATCTCTTATAATTGGAGAATATTTTTGAATCAGGTTGAATGCAACACAAATTTTGTGCGGCTCAATATTATTTTCTGTGATGAGATCTTTTATTTCCTTGGCAATTAATTCAATTTCTGTTTCACGGTTTTTAGCTGAAATGACCGTAAGCTTATCAGAAAATGATGTTTGCTTCTCTTTTCTTTTAAGAAATAAATTTTCTTTTATAAGTGATCGGAAAGCATTTAAATTTCCACCCGATAAGTCCTTAATCTCCTTAAAACCTTTTTTCTCTAATTTCGAATAACATTTATCCAGGTGTGAAAAAATTGGCGGATTATAACTGTGATAATCAAAGGTTAAATAGAGCCGGCTGTTACTTAAAGAAGAAGCTAAATCAATAATTTCAATTTCGGGAGTTGTAAACTCATCGAAACCATTTATTATAATAAGCTCCACCTTCGCGAATAACCGTCTGAATGATTCTGCAAAATCAAAAGAAGAAAATTTTATTACGTCTTCATATATATCGCCAATCTCTTTAACATTAAGCTCTTCAATCTTTCCCTGGAAGTTTGCAAAAACAGCAGCTATATCTTCAGCTTTAAGTTTTTCAATTGTAACTAAATTTTTACTTTCGGCTTTTAATACCTGCGGAGTTATTCCCTGTCTTTTATATTCTGAAATTACATTTCTTATTCGCTCCAAGGTACCTGCCGGAACCTGGTTGGAATAACTTGAAAAATATTTTGTTTTAACTTCAAGGAAACTTTGCCTCAGCAAAACGGCTGCTGCTGCTTCGCTTAAAACTCCGGGGGAAAATTTATGATCTTTGAAAAAAAGTTTGGTAGCAAATGTTCCAATCGTTTCAAGATTAATTGCAGATACAGCTTTTGAGTTTGACAGAGAAATTATTTCTTTTTTCAGATTCCTGATTTTCCTGTTGGTGGGAACTATCAGAAGAAGTTTCTCAAGCTGGTTTGATTTAATGATCCTGTCAATTTCAAAATCAAGATCAATACTTTTTTCAAGATTTTTTGTCAGAATCATTTATTGCTGCGGTTAAAAATTATCATTTCATTATTTCTTAACATAAACCTGGAGAATTTCATTTCCTGCACGGGGTTTAACGGAATTAATTTGTTTGGTTGAAAGTTCAAGAGAAAGATATTCAGAAAAGTTCTTATAAAACTCTATGGGTTCAATTCTGAATGGCGGTCCGCCTTCCCTGTCATCAACAGGAAATAAAACTGTAATAAGTTTGCCGTCTTTCTTTAAGAGAGATGAAATCTTTTTTGCAAACTCTTTTCTTCTTCCGGGATTAATAGCACAATATGTCGTGTACTCATAAACCAGATCAAAATTTTCATCGTATTCTTTTCCAAGATTAAAAATATCTTCATTTAAAAAATTAATCTTAACATTGTTTTCATCAGCAAGTGCTTTTGCAAAATCAAGTGCAGCAGATGAGAAATCATTTGCAGTGACATCATAACCTTTCTTTGCAGCAGCAACAGCGTCATATCCTTTGCCGCAACCTGTAATGAACATTTTTACTTCTTTTAGAAAATCCGGATTATCCAGCAGCTCAATAAAAACAGGATTTGGGCTTTTCATATCCCAATTTGCCTGGTCGTTTTTGTACTTATCTTCCCAAAAAGCTGGCTTATCAATTGCAGGGTACATAAAAATTTATGAAAGATAAAGTTCTTGAATTTATCTTTATGTTGATTATATTAAAAACAAAAAAAAATTGATTTATGAAAAAGCTATTATTTGTAATATTACTAATTACTTCTGTAATAGTAAATGCTCAGGAAATCGGTGAGCTTGCACCGGAAAAAGAACCTGAAGTTTTCCCTGATAATGCTCTCGGGCTTGATATTATGTTCAGCGATGGCGGTTTTGGTTTTGGAGGTTTTTACAGAAGACAATTATCTGACAAGTTAACCGGTTTTGTTGATTTTTCACTTTCAGAAATGAAAGAGGAAAATGAATTCCAGTATTACGATTACTTTGGATATCCTTTACCTGTCTTAGGGAAAAAGAACAGAGTTTTTCTGGTACCGTTTAATTTTGGTTTGCAATACAGGTTGTTTGAAAAATTAATCCACGATAACCTCCGTCCATATATTAATGTCGGAGTAGGACCTACAATTGCTGTTACTACACCGTATGCGAGAGAATTCTTTAATGCATTCGGATATGCCAAAGCAAAATATGCCGCAGGCGGTTATATAGGATTAGGAGCTAATTTCGGATTGGACAAATCCAGTTTGCTTGGAATAAACTTAAGGTATTACATCACTCACTTCTTCGATGAAGGAGTGGAAAGCATTGAAGGAAGATTTAATAAAGATGTCGGCGGATTTTATCTTACAATAAATTTTGGGCTAATGTATTGAACCTTGAGATTCCGCCATTCAACGGATTCAGCAAAGAAAGCATAAATTTTTTAGAAGAACTTTCGGAAAATAATTCTTTATCATGGTTTGATAAAAATCGTGAGAGATATAATAATTTTATTGTCCTTCCCTCAAAATCATTTATTGTAACTATTGCTCCTTTTTTTAATCAGCTTGAATCCAAAATAAGCACTGAGCCAAAATTTGATAAAACAATGCTCAGAATTAGTAAGGATACAAGGCATTCCAGTTCTGAGCCTTACCGCCCATATTTTCTTATTCACTTCAGGAGATTTAAAAAAGATAGTGAATTCTTTCTTTATATTGATAAGAAAGGAATTGAGTACGGGCTATTTATAAACAATACTCTGGGCAAGGAGTTATTTTTTAATAAAAACCTGCCCGGTCATAGGGATGAACTCACTGAAACTTTTAAAAAATTCGGGCTCAATGGTAAATTTGATTTTTATGAGATGAACAAGGAACCTGAACTGATCACTAAAGAATTTGACATCGAAAAAGATTTTAACAGGATGGCAAGGACTAAATTTTTTCTGCTGCAAAAAAAATTAAGTAAAGAGAATGAAATAATTTATTCTTCCGATTTGTGGATTGAGATAATTAAAACGTTTTCACAATTGATTCCTGTTTATTCCTTTTGTATTTCCCACAATCCCCTTGCATCAATAGAAAAGTTTGAACAGGAATTTAGTATTCTCAAATAAACATTTACATTTTACATTTTCCATTTAATTGTACACCCGATAGAAAAAGTTTCAGGGACTGAAATTTCTTTTCCTTCAAGCAGCTCATCAATTGCATTCTGAAGATACTTTGTTCTTACTTTTTCGGGCTCTTTCCAGTTATCATCAATCTTACCTTTGTAAACAAGCTTACGTTCTTTATTAAACAAAAATATTTCCGGAGTATGTGAAGCACCGTAAGCTTCAGCAGTTTTTTGATCCTCATCTCTCAGGTAAGGAAAATTAAATCCCTTTTTACCTGCACGTTCAACCATATGAATGTATGAGTCTTCAGGATAATTTGTTGTATCATTAGAATTAATTGCAACAATGGCAACACCTTTGTCTTTATAACTTTTTTGTAATTCTATTATTCTATCTTCATAAGCCTGAACATAAGGACAATGATTGCAGCTGAAAATTACCACAAGCGCCTGGCTGTCCTTAAAAGTATCAGC